>NZ_MWQG01000013.1:0-99867 GCF_002210365.1 Fibrobacter sp. UWH1 | reverse complement strand
ACCTAAACGCCTCCATCGTCTAGTGGCCCAGGACTCGGGATTTTCATTCCCGCAACAGCGGTTCGAAACCGCTTGGAGGTATAAGAGAAGCTCAACCGAAAGGTTGGGCTTTTCTTATTTTACAACCGCCCTTAGTTTTATAACCGCAAAAAAGGGCCCGCCTTACGGCGAGCCCAGAGTACACGAAGATCTTTCCCGCGAAAAATTCGCGCGACACCTCCCATAATTAGAAGAACACCTTCACAATCAAAGAACCCACAATAGTGGAAACGATAACGCTGGTCATGCCCGGCAGCATAAAGCTGTGGTTCAGCAGGTACTTACCGATTACCGTAGTGCCGGAACGGTCGAAGTTCACGGTGGCAATGTCGGAAGGATAGTTGGGAATGAAGAAGTAGCCGTAAACGCTGGGGAGCACGCCCAAGAGCACCGCACCTTCGATACCCAGACTGTACGCCAGCGGAAGCATGGCCACCACCACAGCACCCTGGGAGTTGATCAGCACAGACACCGCAAAGAAGGCCAGGGCTATCGCCCAGGGATAATGCTGAACAATATCCTTCAGGCCGCCCTGCATCACGTCCATGTAGTTGGCGAAGTAAGTATCAGCCAGCCAGGCGATACCGTAGATAGCCACCACAGCCACCATGCCAGACTGCCAAACGGCACCAGCCACAGCCTTCTTGGGTTCAGCCTTACAGAAGATAATCATGAAGGCGGCTGCAGAAATCATCACAATCTGAATGATCAAGTTCATGCCCATGGGCTTCACCTGAGCCACACCATCCACAACCTTGCCGGTGGGGAAAGCGGGACGAATGTCATGGCCCGCAATCTGGAACACAGAGAACATCACAATCACAGCCAAAGCAGCCAGGAAGATAAACACGGAACGCTTTGCTTCCTTGGAAACAGCCTTGTCCAGCACAGAAGCGGTGTTGCCGTACATGTATTCACGCTGCTGAGGGTCTTTCAGCTTCGCCTGGAAAGCGGGATCCTTGTCCAGATCGAGACCGCGCTTGTAGCTAACGGCAGCGGCTGCCATCAAACCGCAAAGGCAAGCAGGAATGGTTACCGCAATCACCTGCAAGTTGTTGATTTCAAAACCGTTGGCGTTGGAAATCACCACGAAAGAAGCCACGGCGGCCGCAATGGGAGAACAGGTAATGCCCACCTGGGATGCCACAGAAGCAACAGCGCAGGGACGTTCCGGACGGATACCCTTCTTCAGGGAAATATCGCAGATAATGGGCATGAGGGTGTAAACCACATGGCCGGTACCCACGAGAACCGTGAGGAAGAAAGTGCAAAGCGGAGCCAGGAAGATAATCTGGTTAGGGTGTTTACGCAGAAGTCTTTCCGCTAACTGGATTAACCAATCCATACCGCCCGCAGCCTGCATAATACCGGCGCAGGTCACAGCCGCGATAATGATGTAGATAACATCGGTAGGCGGCTTACCCGGCTGCATACCAAAGCCCAGCACCAAGATGGCAAGGCCAATACCAGAAATTGCACCCAAGGCAAGGCTACCATAACGTGAACCCACGTAAAGAGCAGCCAGCACAATCAAGAGCTGAATAATCATTACAGCCATAATCCCTCCGCTTTTTCAAAAGCAACCAGAAAAAAAGTTATCAGTACGATAACATTTTTCTATTGAAATTACTCTAAAGTTTTGAAAAAAGAACGGGGAGCGCCAAATAAATTATCAAAAAGAAAATCAAGCCCTTTTGTACATATTCAGCGTTTTCTTTAGCAAGGGAATATCGATGGGTTTGGCCAAGTGACCGTTCATGCCGGCGTCCCTGGACTTTTTCACATCTTCTGCAAATGCATTGGCAGACAAGGCCACAATGGGAATTTCAGCACCTTCCTTCTTAGCAGAAAGACGGATTTTCCTGGCAGCCCCAAAACCATCCAGCACAGGCATCATCAAGTCCATCAGAATCAAGTCCAGTTCGTTCTGGCCAGCGCTTTCAAAGACCCGCACCGCTTCTTCGCCATCTCTAGCGCTAGTCACCACCACGCCCATGTCTTCCAGGATTCGGCGGGCAATTTCCAGATTCAAGTCGTTGTCTTCCACCAGCAAGACCTTCATACCATCCAGGGATTCGCTTTCCGCACCTTCAGTGAGGCAAACACGAGAACTCTGATCAATCTTGAAGGGAATCGTCACAGCAACGTGAGTTCCAACGCCCTCTGTACTACGGACCGTAACCCGGCCATTCATCTTTTCCACAAGGGCCTTTACAATCGCCATGCCCATACCGGAGCCCCGATAAGTGCTTCGGGCATCATTACGTTCCTGGGTAAAGGGTTCAAACATCCGTTCAAGGAATTCCTTACTCATACCGATACCCGAATCCACCACGTGGAAACAGTAGGTCAAGACATCCGACGTCTCATTCACGATTTCGGAATAACAGTCTACGGAACCGCCCTTCTTGTTAAACTTAATGGCATTGGTCAAAATGTTCAGGAATACCTGACGGACATGGAGCGGGCTCCCCAGCAAATGGGGACATTTTACACTCAACGCACCATCATATCTAACGACAACATCATTTTCATCAGCACGGAGATTGGCAATAGAACGAACTTCACCAAGAACCTGCTGAAGATCAAAAGGCTCTTCCAACAGTTGAGTTTCGGCGTCATCGAACTCGCACATATCCAGCACATCGTTCAACAACGACAGCAAATGATTGGCGGCGTTCTTCGCCTTCCTGCGGCCTTCCGCCCGCTCTTCCGGACTTTGTTCCTTACGGTCAGCAACTTCAAGCAGACCGATAATTCCATTCAAAGGCGTGCGGATATCATGAGACATCCTGGCCAGGAACTTGGACTTGACCTCACTTCCCCGCTCCGCTTTTCGGAGGGCGTCCTTCAGCTGAACCTTGTAAGCTTCTTCCCTAGCCACTTCTTCGTTAATGGAACGAACAACCCACAGAACATGGGAGCACCGACCATTCTTGTCTCGACTGATGACAACAAATAGACCTTCACACCAACCCGCATTCAAACCCTTAAAATGGATACCAATGGAATCGCGGTTAGCTAGGCGGCCAGCCAAGGTATGAATGTTCGTAAAGTCGAGAAATTCCTGGACCTGTTCCGGCGCCACCGTCGTCTGGCAAATGGCCCTGAACTTTTCCATGGACTCACCCATCTGACCGATGACGTTGGAAATATAATCTCGGGTAGAATCGCCCAGTTCGCGGAAATGCCCCGTAGAAAGGTCAATATCATAGGCACAGAAGTAAACCTTGGCCAAGGTACTGATAATGGAATTACGGAAAATTTCGGTATCCAACAATTTGTCCACGTTCTGGAAACCCGCAATAATCTCGGAGGATCCCTCGATTTTTACGTACTTGTACTGGAAGTAATGAATATCTCCATTTTCAACCACGCGGTAGGTGCCCACATAGTTTTCATGATCCTTGAGATAGGCAAGGACCTTCTCCTTTTCCATGGCCTTGTACATCATTTCGCGATCTTCCGAGAAGACGCGGTCTTCAATGTAGTGAGCCCACATGGCATCATACGGGAACTTGTTTTCAGCCCCAAGGTCGCTACGGACCATGAAGCCGTCCTGCTTGACAATGGAGATCTCATCTTTGTCAGGATTCCAAAGGTACACATAACGGAAATCCTGGCTTAAGGCAGTAACGAAGTTCAGCTGACGTTCCTGAGCCAGTTTCTCTTGAGAAAGATCGACTCCATAGATAACCGCTTCCAGATGACCGTTGATGGGGTTCATCATATAGCGGACGCAAGCACGGTACGGAATAATTTCATCGTCCCTAAAACATTCCATCTCCCGTTCGAAGGACATCTTGCCCTCTTCATAATGCCGAATCAAGGAAGCACAAGCAAAATCCTTGAGGTAAGCTATACGGGAAACCTGCTTGGGGATATTACAGGAAAGTATTTCCACAATGGAATCTACTGTCGTGGGTTCCTGACGCGAAGCCATCCAGGACTTAAGCCCCTCGATGTAACCGTCCTCGCCATCTACCCCCAGGACCGCATTGCCGGTAAGGTCCAAATGAAAAACCACATCGGTATTGGGAATGGAATCCTTCAGCAATTTAAGCTGATCTACATACTGTTTTTCGGTACGGCGAATGGAGGTTACGTCAGCAACATACTCAACAAAAACCTTCCGGCCATCCAGCTCCTTGTATTCAACCTTGGTATTATAAACTCGGTCACCAAGATTCACATCGGCATTTAGGGAATCGCGTTTTTCTGACTTGCGGAGGGGGCAAAAAGGGCACTGACTATCCAGGCCCATCATATACTTGAAACAAGGCACCCCCTTATAGGGAGTTTCACCCTGTTTTGCATAATCTCGGGCCATCTTATTCGCATAAACCACAGAAAACGATTCTGCATCGCAAACCAGGACCAGACGATCAGAGCCGTCCAAAACAGTTTCAAGCAATTCAACACCGCTAGACATCAATCACATCCGCCTTAATCAGCCTCACAAAAGGCCCAAAATACTACGAAAATCTTACGAAGCGCAAATATAATACAATGTGAGGCAAAACGGTAAATTTGTACGAAAAAAAAATTTTATGCAACACCCTTGACTAATTCAGATACTTTCCTATATTTGGTCGCACCTAAACGCCTCCATCGTCTAGTGGCCCAGGACTCGGGATTTTCATTCCCGCAACAGCGGTTCGAAACCGCTTGGAGGTATACAAAAACACCGCTCACTTGAGTGGTGTTTTTTGTATACCCCCCCGTTCCACGGGAACTACGGTTGGAAATTCATTTTTTTCAAAAATAAACCGTACCAGTAATCAAAAATCAAGCTCCACAACAACAATCATACGGTCTAATTCAGGAAAGACATCTTCTTCAACCGCAATTTCCCAACAAAAAAAGAAAGAACCCCACCGGATTCTTTCTTTTTTCTGCGACGCTCGGCTCTTAATAGTTCTCAGCGTTGACTTCGAAGTAGGACTGGGGGTGAGCGCAAGTGGGGCAGACTTCGGGAGCCTTGGTACCCACGACGATATGACCGCAGTTGCGGCATTCCCAAACCTTGACTTCGCTCTTTTCGAACACGGCGGAAGTTTCCACATTCTTGAGAAGTGCGCGGTAGCGTTCTTCGTGATGCTTTTCAATAGCTGCTACCAGGCGGAACTTCTTTGCAAGGGCGGCGAAACCTTCAGCTTCGGCAGTCTTTGCGAATTCTTCGTACATGTCGGTCCATTCGTAGTTTTCACCGTCGGCAGCAGCCTTCAGGTTTTCTGCGGTGTCACCGATGCCGCCCAATTCCTTGAACCACATCTTGGCATGTTCCTTTTCGTTTTCTGCAGTCTTCAGGAACAGTGCTGCGATCTGTTCGAAACCATCCTTCTTTGCGCGGGATGCAAAGTAAGTGTACTTGTTACGAGCCTGGGATTCGCCTGCAAATGCAGCTTCGAGGTTCTTTTCGGTCTGGGTACCAGCGTACTTATTAGCCATCGTGTCTCCTTGAATTGAGGTTAAAACGTTACTGAAACAATATACAATGTTTTTTTTAGAAAAAACAGTTCGCCTACGGCTCTCGCGAAGTCAAGCGAACCCTCTTAATCGAGGGCTCGACTCCCGATCGTCTATAGAATAAAAGACGCCCCACCTGGGGGCGTCTTTTATTCAAAGGAGAGAGAGGGATTCGAACCCTCGGTCCTGTTACAGACTCCGGTTTTCGAGGCCGGCTCAATCGACCACTCTGACATCTCTCCGACGTAAGGCGCAATGTAGTATAATTTCTCTGCTTTGTCTATTAAGGCTCCTTTACAGGTGGCCGTTTTTAGCGGCGGTCCATTCAACCCTTAGAGCAGGTCCAATTAGCTACATCATCAGCCGTTGGCCAGAGCTTCCTCCACTTCCTTTCGCAAGGGGATCGAGGGTACGGCGCCGGGGCGGCTTACTGCAATGGCAGAAGCGCGGGCGCTCATGCGGAGAGCCTGAGCAATGGGCATGCCTTCTGCGAGACCTGCCAGGAAGTACCCGGTGAAGGTGTCGCCGGCGGCAGTGGTATCCACTGCCTTCACGGGGAAGATAGGCTGGAACACCTTCTGGTCACCATCGCTATACACGGCACCGTCTTTGCCCAGGGTCAGCACAATGCGGGCCTTGGGGAAACGCTTGCGCATTTCAGCCAGAATTTCATCCGGGTCCGTCTTGCCGGTCACCTGATTGCCTTCCACCTCGTTCAGCAAGAAGATGCTGATCTTGGTCATATCCACCGCATCCAGCTTTTCGTTGAATGGGGACGGATTCAAGGCGATCTGCATTCCCTTTTCGTAAGCCTTGTCCACGATGTAGGGCAAAAGGTTCACTTCGTTCTGCAGCAACAGAATGTCGCCGGCAGCAAAGTGGCCGAGAACGCCATCCACATATTCCTGAGTCAGACGCTGGTTTGCACCACCATACAGCAAGATACTGTTCTGGGCGTTCTTGTCAATTTGGATGATGGTATGGCCAGTTTGATCATCGACTTTAGCAATGAATTCCCCGTGAACACCATACTCTTTACAAGCGTCCAGGAAGGGCTGACCATCTTCACCAATCATACCGCCCTGATAAACTTCAACGCCAGCCTTAGCAAGAGCAACAGACTGATTCATGCCCTTGCCGCCCAGGTAATGCTTGACGGCTCCGGTAGCTTCAGTTTCGCCCGGCAAGATAATGTGGTCCACGCTATAGACGTGGTCAAGGTTCATGGATCCGATATTTAGAACTTTCATGATACCTTCCTACTTACCAGCATTTTCAGCAGTGACCAAAGTGACCTTCACCGGGATGTTCTTTTCTACAACCTTGCCGTTGGCGATGTCCATGGCAGTACGGACAGCAGTTTCGCCAATCAGTGCGGGCTGCTGAGCGATGGTTGCAGCCATACGGCCAGCCTTAATGGCTTCAACAGCGTCGTCGGTTGCATCAAAGCCAACGACCATCACCTTCTTGCCTGCACCGCTGCTAGCTTCTACGGCTCCCAGAGCCATTTCGTCGTTAGCGGCAAAGACTGCAGCAATCTTGCCATTAGCCTGGAGCATATTTTCCATGACGCTCATGCCTTCGGTACGGTTGAAGTTTGCGGTCTGAGAGGCAGCCACTTTAAGCTTCTTATCGGCAATGTTGTGGAAACCCTTACCGCGATCGATAGCGGCAGAGGAACCCAGAGTACCCTGAAGTTCAGCGGTAATAACGCCTTCACCCAGCTTGTCTACGATGTACTGGGTAGCCAATTCTGCACCGGCAACGTTATCGGATGCAATCTGGCAATCCACTTCCACACCGTTGATGGCGCGGTCCACGCTAATAACCTTTACACCCTTGGACTTGGCCACCTTTACGGCACCGGTCAGAGCATCGGAATCCACAGCGTTCACGATAAGGATGCTAACGTTCTTGCTGATCAAATCTTCAATGTCGCTAACCTGCTTGGAAACATTGTCACCAGCGTCAACCACAGTGAGGGCAAGCTTCAATTCAGCAGCTGTCTTCTTGGCACCTTCAACCAGAGTAACGAAGAAGGGATTGTTCAGAGTAGAAACGGACAGACCGATGGTACCGCTGAAGCTGGGCTTATCGGCATTCAACTTGTCTGCATTTTCAGCAGTGACCAAGGTGACCTTCACCGGAATGTTCTTTTCGATGGACTTGCCATTGTTCAGATCCACTGCAGCGCGAACAGCAGTTTCACCAATCAGGCCAGGCTGCTGAGCGATGGTTGCAGCCATGCGGCCAGCCTTGATAGCTTCTACAGCATCGTCGGTTGCATCAAAGCCAACCACCATCACCTTCTTGCCTGCACCGCTGCTAGCTTCAACAGCACCCAGAGCCATTTCGTCATTGGCAGCAAAGACTGCGGCAATGTTGCCGTTGGCCTGGAGCATATTTTCCATAACGCTCATGCCTTCGGTACGGTTAAAGTTTGCAGTCTGGGATGCGACCACATTCAACTTTGCATCGGCAATGTTGTGGAAACCCTTACCGCGATCAATAGCAGCGGAAGAACCCATGGTGCCCTGCAGTTCTGCAGTCACAACACCTTCGCCAAGCTTTTCTACGATATATTGGGTTGCAAGTTCAGCACCGGCAACGTTATCAGAAGCAATCTGGCAATCCACTTCCACGCCGTTGATGGCACGGTCAACGCTAATGACCTTCACGCCCTTGGACTTGGCTGCCTTTACAGCACCAGTCAAGGCGTCGGAATCCACAGCGTTCACAATCAGGATGCTGACATTCTTACTGACCAAGTCTTCGATGTCGCTCACCTGCTTGGATACATTATCACCAGCATCCACCACAGTAATGTTGGCATTCAGTTCCACAGCGGCCTTCTTGGCGCCCTCCACAAGAGTGACGAAGAAAGGATTGTTCAAAGTAGAAACAGACAAGCCGATTGCGCCCTTGGAATCAACCTTCTGGGCAGTAGTCTTTTCTTCACCGTCAATGACAATAGAACATGCGGCCATCATCACAGACACAAAAGAAGCGAAAAGTAAAGCAAAAATTCTTTTCATGATTCAAATCTCCTTATCTCTTACGATCAGCAAGCACAGCAACCAAGATTACTACAGCCTTGATCACGTTCTGATAGTAGGAAGTGACACCCAAGATGTTCAAACCGTTGTTCAAAACAGCAATGATCAGAACACCTGCAATTGTACCGGTAATTCTTCCGCGGCCGCCATTCATACTGGTACCGCCAAGGGCAACAGCAGCGATGGCATCCAGTTCATAACCGCTACCCATAATGGGCTGTGCGGAGTCCACACGGCTAATCATGATCAGACCGGCCAATGCGCTGAGGAAACCGGAAATACCATAGACACTCATCTTCACGCGATCGATGTTCACGCCAGAAAGTGCGGCGCACTTGGCGTTAGAACCGGTAGCGTAAAGGCGGCGACCGAAAGTGGTATGCTTCAGCAAGAAATAGAAGATTCCAAAGGAGGCCAACAGGATCAAGATAGGAATAGGAATTTTAATAGCCGGCAAGAAATCGCAGACCACATTACCCTTACCCAGAGCCTTGAACAAAAGGCTATCACCAGAACTTTCTGCCAGGCGGGAAATGGGCTTACCATCGGTAAGGATCATGGCGAGGCCACGATAAGCCGTCATGGTAATAAGGGTTGCAATGAACGGTTGCAAACGACCCTTGGTCACCAAAAGTCCACTAATCAAGCCGAGAGCCACACCCACCAGCAATGCTACGGGAACCGCAACAATGACAGGTACGCCATGGCCAATCATTTCGGCACAGACAATGGCGCTCAAGGCAAAGGTAG
Source organism: Fibrobacter sp. UWH1 (assembly GCF_002210365.1). Lineage (NCBI taxonomy): Bacteria > Pseudomonadati > Fibrobacterota > Fibrobacteria > Fibrobacterales > Fibrobacteraceae > Fibrobacter > Fibrobacter sp. UWH1. The sequence continues at coordinate 90,553 of NZ_MWQG01000013.1, read as the reverse complement.
AACCCACAGAAAGGTCGATACCGCCACTGAGAATGACACAGGTCATACCGAAGGCAATCAAGCCGTTAAAGGAAGCCTGACGCAACAAGTTCAGGAAGTTACCCGGCTGGCGGAATTCGGGGCTAATGGAGCTAATGACCACCACCAGAATAGCAAGCGCTATAAAGACGCCATATTCCGATAAAAAAGCACCTAGATTCTTATTTTCCTTTTTCATTAGATTTTACCTCCTGTAGCAAGAGTCATAATTTTTTCCTGATCCGCATCGGCACCATTAATAATGCCAGTCACATGTCCTTCGTGAACCACCATAATGCGGTCACTCATGCCCAGAACTTCGGGCAATTCAGAAGACACCATGATAACGGCAACGCCCTTGGCGGCCATATCATTGATTACGTTGTAAATTTCCTTCTTGGCGCCGATATCCACGCCGCGAGTGGGTTCATCCAGAATGAGAATCTTGGGGTCCGTATAAATCCACTTGGCAAGAACCACCTTCTGCTGGTTACCACCGCTCAAGTTACCGCACTCATGCTGAGGGCCGAAACAGCGGATGCGGAATTCCTCGATACCGCGCTTCACAAGGCTGGACTGCTTTGCAGAATCCAGAACACCCTTCTTGGAAACGATTCCCAAGTTAGTCAGTTCGATGTTTTCAGCAATGCTCTTTTCCAGCAGCAGGCCTTCGGTCTTACGATCTTCAGTAATAAAGCCGATACCCGCTTCAATAGCCTGACGCGGATTGCGAATGAATACTTCCTTACCGTTGATAAAGACCTTGCCTGCTACCGTAGGCATATTGCCGAAAACGGCATGCATAATCTCGGTACGGCCAGCACCCATAAGGCCCGACACGCCAAGCACTTCGCCGGCACGGACATTAAAGCTTACGTCGCGGAACAGCTTTTCATGAGTAAGGCCTTCCACGCGGAGCACTTCATCGCCGATAGCATTATCGCGCTTGGGGAAACGTTCACCAATTTCACGGCCGATCATCATCTTCACCACGTCATCCATGGTGATATCCTTGATGTACTTGGTATCGATATAGGTACCATCGCGGAGGATGGTGATACGGTCGCACAATTCAAAGATTTCTTCCATGCGGTGAGAAACGTAGACGATAGAGACACCCTTCTTGCGCAGGGAATTGATCACCTCGAAAAGGACCTCGGTTTCGCTCTGGGTAAGGGCTGCGGTAGGTTCGTCCATAATCAGGACCTTGGCGTCCACCATAAGGGCCTTACAGATTTCCACCATCTGCTGCTGACCCACAGACAAGTCGCTCATGACCGCATCCACGGGAATATGGACTCCCATGCGGTCCATGATTTCCTGGGCCTTAGCGCGCATGGCCTTCTTGTCGCAGATACCAAAGCGCTTGGTAATTTCGCGACCCATGAACAGGTTTTCTTCAACCGTCAGGTCAAACAGAACGTTCAATTCCTGGTAAATAAAAACGATACCCGCCTCTTCGGCTTCCTTGGGACTGTGGTAGGTCACTTCCTTGCCATCCACAATCACGGTACCGGAATCGCGGGTATACACGCCCGTCAGGATCTTCATCAAGGTCGACTTTCCGGCCCCGTTTTCACCCATCAAGGCGTGGATTTCACCGTCTTTCAGGAAGAAGCCGGCATCCTTCAATACCTGGTTGCTTCCAAAAGACTTGTTAATGCCTTTCATTTCAACATGCATAGAGTATTACGATCCTCCTATCAGGCGAAAATGCACCCGGATTGCAAAATTATGTTGGCATAAGGAGTAGTTTCCCCAGTTCTAATTACAGCCTTGCAAGTCTGGGTGCGTGCCTTCAGTTCCGTATGAGGTACATATTCCACTTCAACACCCTTTAACAGTTGCAGCACCTGACCCTCAACCTGGGGATTCTGGGTCTTGATTTCTTCGGCCAAGACAATCTTTTCCACCTTCATATCCTTCACCACTTCGGCCAAAGTCTGCATGAATGTGGGGATTCCGAACGCAAGCGCAAGGTCGATGCGCTCCGTTTCTTCGGGAATGGGCAGGCCACAATCGCCAATGCAAATGCAGTCCGTATGGCCCAAATACCCTAAAACTCGGGAAATTTCACTGTTTAAAATTCCATTTCGCTTCATTAATTGGTCCCTTCTTTCCTTTTACGTTTTGTTTCTAACTTATTTTAATATTACACAAAGGGGCAGAAAGCAAGACCCGAATATATTCCATATTGGAATATGTGCTTTTTATAACCTTTGATTTTCCAATACACATTTCTACCTTTGTGCCCACATTTGAGTTAGGTGACCTAACGAACTTCAGGTTTTTTGAGTGCGAGTGCACTTCGGGGCTTATTTTAAACGCTTTACAGCGACGAGATGACGCGGCATGGGCCGCAGATGAAGTTTACGGGTCCCCGAAGGTGATTTATGAAGAATCCTGAAAAGCAGGGTGCGGAAGATCGCATCCCCGAAGAAACTATTGACTCCAAATCCAAGATTGCCCGCGAAGCCGATGCCTTTTTGGCATCCATTGCTGGTGGGGCCGACGAAGACGAAGCTGACGAAGCCGCTTTTTTGGCATTGAATCCCGATGGAATCGTCATCGATGATGATTGCAACATCGTAAAGGCTGGCGCAGAAGCCAAGGCAAATGTTGGTGAATCTATTGAATTCGTCGACGAAGAACAGCAAACTACGGAACAAGAGCAAGAAGAAAACATCGAAACCGTCGAAGAATCCGCAGACGAAAACGATTCCACAGAGGACGAAGACGAAGAACTGAGCGACGAAACCGAAGGTGACGAAGCACTGGTCACTTTCGAGGACCTGGACTTGGCTCCCGCCGTTCTGGACGCCATCAAGGCCATGAACTATGTGACCCCCTCCCCCATTCAGGTGAAGGCTATTCCCGCACTGCTTCAGGGCGGAAACCTCCTGGGTACGGCACAGACAGGTACCGGTAAGACAGCCGCCTTCTCCCTGCCCCTGCTTTCCCGCCTGGAATTCAACGGTCACGAAACCTCTATGCTGGTGCTGACTCCTACCCGCGAATTGGCCATCCAGGTCGCCGAAGCCATCCAGCAGTATTCCGTAAACCTGCCCAAGGTCCATGTGGTTCCCGTTTACGGTGGTCAGGATATCGCCGTGCAGATCCGCGCCCTCAAGCGCCAGGCCAACATCATCGTTGCCACTCCGGGCCGTCTTATTGACCATATCAAGCGCGGCACCATCACCCTGGGCGGCGTGAAGGCTATCGTCCTGGACGAAGCTGACGAAATGCTGGACATGGGTTTCGAAGAAGATGTCGAAACCATCCTGAAGGAAATTCCCGCAAGCGCACAGCGCGCCCTCTTTAGCGCCACCATGCCCAAGAAGGTGAAGGCCATTATCGACAAGTACCTGGGCGAATACGATGAGGCTTGCATCGAAAGCAAGACCACCACCGTTGAAAACATTCGCCAGCGTTACCTGATGGTAAAGAACGAGCACAAGGTCGAAGCCTTGGCCCGCGTCCTGGAAGGCGAAGAATTTGACGGCGTGCTGATCTTTGTGCGCACCAAGCAGAACACCACCGAAGTGGCCGAAAAGCTGGAAAGCCGCGGCTTTACCGTCGCCCCGCTGAATGGCGACTTGGCCCAGTCCATGCGCGAACGCACCATCAACCGTTTAAAGATGGGCAAGCTGGATATCGTGGTGGCTACCGACGTGGCCGCCCGCGGTATCGACGTGGACCGCATTTCCCTGGTGGTGAACTACGACATTCCTTTTGACACGGAATCCTACGTACACCGCATTGGACGTACAGGTCGTGCAGGCCGTAGCGGCGACGCCATCCTCTTCATCACTCCCCGCGAAAAGCGCATGCTGAAGATTATCGAACGGGCCACCCGCCAACCCATCGACGTGATGGAAATGCCCACCGGCGAAATCATCAGCCAGAAGCGCGTGGCCGCCTTCAAGGAAAAGGTGAACAGCGTCTTGAGCTACGGCGAACTGGACAAGTTCAAGACTTTGGTCCAGGAAATGGTAGCAGCCGGCTGCAATAAGACCAACGGCGTTGAAAACGAAGATGGATCCGTTACCGAAATCACCGCCGAAGACGTAGCCGCCGCCATCATCAAGATGTACCAGAAGAAGCAGCCCCTGTTCCCGGAATTGCAGCCCCTGGACGCTCCCCGCGAAGCACGCCGTGAAAAGGCCCGCCGCGAACGTGACGACTTTGGCGTAGGCATGAACGGCGAAGAAAAGCAGCGTCTGCGCAAGGAACGTAAGGAAGGCAATAACGGCGTTGAAGAAGGTTACCTGCGTTACTACATGGGCGTGGGCCGCATCGACCACGTTACCCCCCGCGACATCGTAGGCGCCATCGCCGGCGAAGCAAACATCAGCAGCTCCATCATCGGCCGCATCAAGCTCTTCGACAAGTTCAGCACCGTTGAACTGCCCGAAGACACTAGCCAGGAAGTTCTTGACATTCTGGCAGGCATCACCATCCGCGGAAACGACGCCCGCTTCCGTCTGATGACAGACGAACCTCCTACCGGCCCCGCTCCGGGAACTCGCCCCCGCGAAGGACGCAGCTTCCACCGTGAAGGCCGCGGCGGTTTTGGCCGAGGCAATCGTGAAGAACGCCGTGGCGGATTCCGCAAGGAACGTGAAGGTCGCGGTTTCGGTGTCGATCACGGCGAACGCGGAGACCGCAAGTTTGCAGGCAACCGCGAAGAACGCCGTCGTGAAAAGTTCGGCGAAAAGCCTTTCCGCAAGGACCATGACGAACGCGACTTCGGCGACAAGCCCTTCCGCAAGACCCGCCGCTTCGGAAGACATTAATACGGCAAGTTCGCAATCAACCAACGCGATTTTAAACGGCTCGCTAAATGCGAGCCGTTTTCGTTTGCATAAACCATTCTGTAAAAATTTTAGCGGAACATTTTTCTTATACTTTCGCCATGACTTCCACCATCGTTACATTGCTCGCCATCATTTTGCTTTTGGCCTTCGTATTTTTCAAGACAAAGGCAGCCAAGCCTAAACCAGGGCAGTTCCATAATGATGGTCGCCGCAAGACTTTCAAGGACTTCCAGAAGGAACAGTTGGAAAATGATCCCGACGGAGTCTACGGCGAAGCGGCCACTTTCAAGACACTGACCAGCATTTGCAACGACGACGGACGCAAATTCGTGCTGATGAAAAACCTGTACATTCCAAGCCACGGCGGTACCACCGAAATCGACGCCCTGCTCTTGCACCAGTCCGGCATCTACGTGCTAGAAACCAAGAACATCTCCGGTGAAATTACCGGCACTCTGGAAGAGGAACGTTGGCACCAGCGCCTGAACGCCCGCACCACCCACACCTTCCACAACCCCATCCAGCAAAACGCCGGACACATCCGCGCCCTCCGACATTTTCTGAAAGAGAACTTTTCCAAAAGCGATCTGAACGTTGACGAGCTTCCCGTCTTTTCAGCCATCGTCTTCAGCGACCGCTGCGTTCTCAAGGGAATCCCAACCTCCCCAAAGGTTAGCGGTTCTTCACTAGACGTAAACTGGATCATCCTCCATATTTTTCAATTGCAAAAAAAGCTGTCTAACATCATAAAGAACCAAAAGACAATTCTCGAAACAGAACAGCTTGAAAGCCTATACTGGAAACTGAAACCCTGCGCCATGGCAAACGAAAAGACCAAGGCAGAACACAGGGCCTACATCCAGTCAAAACACCGCTAATTTATATGAAGCAGATTATCAAAGAGACAAAGCTTTCTAACGGCGTTGTGGTCATGACCGACTACATGCCCCATGCCTATTCCGTAACCGTTGGCGCCTGGTTCCCCCGGGGCAGCCGACACGAAGCCAAGGGCGAATTTGGTTTGAGTCATTTTTATGAACATCTGGTTTTTAAGGGTACCGAAAATCGTACCGCCCTTGAAATCGCCCGTGCCATCGAAGACCGCGGCGGAAATCTGGAAGCCTACACCACTCGCCAGGAAACCGGCTTTTACGCCAACGTAGAAAGTGGCGACTTGGCTCTCGCCATCGACGTCATCGCCGACATGCTCATGAATCCCCGCTTCGAAAAGAAGGAAATGGAAAAGGAACGGAAAGTCATCATCGAGGAAGTCCACAGCTACGATGACATTCCCGAAGAACTTGTAGGCGACGTTTTTAATGCCATCCATTTTAAGGGTTGCGGTATCGCCCACTCCATTACCGGCACCGTCAAGGAAGTCAAGGAACTGACCCACAAGCAGATGCTGGCTTATCGCGACCAAGTCATTAATGAATTGCCCATTTACGTCTGCGCCGCAGGCAAGGTGAACCACGACGCATTAGTGGAACTCTGCCTGCAGAAATTCGCCCGCAAGAAATCCGGCGGGATCGCACCCGCCAACATCTACAAATCCAACCAGAGCGTAAAGGTGGTGCAGAAGCAGGACATCACCCAGTCCAATCTTTTCTGGGGCATGAGTTTCGACAAGAGCCGCATGGACGAAAAGGGTCGCTGCGCCCTTTCCATTTTTAATGTGGCCATGGGCGCAGGCATGGCCAGCAGACTTTTCCAGAAGATCCGCGAAGACAAGGGCCTTGCCTATTCCGTCTATTCCACCGCCGACATCTACCGCGACTGCGTGGACTGGGGAGTGGCCCTGGCAACAGAACCAAAGCAGTTGAAATTGGCCCTGGAATTGAGCGTCAAGGAAACGAAAAAATTCCTAAAGCAAGGCTTCATGAAAGACGAACTGGAACGGACAAAAGCCAACATTTTGGGCGGCATGCACTTGGGTGCAGACAATCCCGAAAAGCGAGCCATCCGCATGGCGGAACAGATTCTGCACCTGGGCGAATTCCACACCATGGAACACTCCGAAAAGATCATCCGGGATTTGACCGCCGAAGATGTGACGGGCCTCACAAACGACCTGTTCGCAAACGCCAAATACTCCGCCGCCGTGGTCGAACCCAAGAGCAAGAAGAAGTCAGAAATCACAACAGATTTTTTCTAGGCCCTCAAAACGCCCCACAAGAATCTATATTAAAAATGTATGGATTCAACCCTGTCGTGCATATATGTGGTTAACATCTTCGGTGCAGTACTTCTGGCCGTTGTTGCCGCAGGTAACGTCTGGAAGCTTCCCCGCAAGAATCTGGAGAACACGTCTCTCCTGGTCATGCTGATCCTCGGATTCCTGAATTGCCTTATCGACCCCATTGTTTTCACATCGGAAGGTCGCCCCGGAGCCCTCGCAAAATTCATCAACATCTATGGCAACGGTTGGCTCTACGGATCCAACATGTATTGCTCTACCCTGTGGTTCGTCTTCCTTTCGCAACACATTTGTGGAGGCGTATCAAGGATTCACGCCAAGATTCTGAAAACCGTCGTGGGGCTTGGAACGTTGGGCGTACTCATCAACTTTTTCTGCCCGTTCATTTTTTCCATCGATGGCAACAACCACTACCACAGAATGTGGGGCTATTGGATTTACACCGTTATCGACTACGGCATCACCATGGACAGCATCGTGGTCTACTTCTGGAGCCGCAGGCGTAACGGTATCCTGAAGTACTTCCCCATCTGGGTGTATTTCTTCCCGCTGATGATTGGCACTTTTGCCCAGACCCTGTTCTACGGCATTTCCACCATTTCGGCAGGCTTGGCCGTTTCTATTGCCGGCATCTTCTCTAGCCTGCAGAACGAACTCATCTTCCGCGACCGACTGACGGGCCTATACAACCGCGTGTACCTGGACCGCCACATGAACGTCTTCTCACGAAAACGTAGAACCGTCATGACCGGTCTGATGCTGGACCTGAACTCCTTCAAGAAGATCAACGACGACTTCGGCCATTCCGTTGGCGACCGCGCCCTGATCGCCATGGCCGACATCCTCCAGAGGACCATCCACGACGAAGGGGTCGCCATCCGCTATGCCGGCGACGAATTTATCGTGCTGTTGAACACGGCGGACCAAGAAAAGGCAGACGGCCTCATCCGCGAAATCCATTACCGCATCGAAAAGTTCAACAACAATTCCAAGGCCCCCTTCAAACTCTCCACCTCCATCGGAAAGGGACTGCTCGATCTGAAAAAGGGAACGATGGACGAGTTCATCAACACCATCGACCGAGAGATGTACGAAAACAAGAAGGCCTATTATGCGGTTCACTCAGAAAATGACCGCAGACTGAGATAGTACATTAAGAAAGAACGTCTGCCAGGTACTTCAGACAAAGTACGTTCATTCAAAGTACGTCCGCCGTGTGCGCCAGACAAAGTACGGCCCGGCCGGGGCAGACTACACAAAAAAAATACCCCACTCCGGAGAGCGGGGTAAATTTCTCGCTAGATGATGCTAGAGCGAATTTAGACTTGCGTCTAAATTATGCAGCCTTAACAGCATCCACGACCTTGGCGAAGGATGCAGGATCTGCAACTGCCATATCAGCGAGAACCTTACGGTTCATCTTGATGTTAGCCTTGGAGAGCTTGTAAATGAACTGGCTATAGCTGATGCCGTATTCACGAACTGCAGCGTTCAGACGAGTGATCCACAGAGAGCGGAAGTCACCCTTCTTGTCGCGGCGGTGTGCGTAGGCATACTGACCGGCGTGAGCAACTGCGTCGATAGCAAGGCGAATGTTGGACTTGCGACGACCGTAGAAGCCCTTAGCGGCTTTGAGGATATTTTTGCGGCGTTCGCGGGAAGGAACTCTGGATTTTGCGCGGGGCATTCTTACACTCCTTATGCTACTACAAGCAGACGCTTGACGTGATACATGTCGACCTTCTTAATGAGAGCGCCCTTACGCAGGTTACGCTTACGCTTAGTGGTCATCTTGGTTTGAATGTGGCGCATACCAGCGCGCTTGAACTTGACGTGGCCGGAGCCGGTCAGGCGGAAGCGCTTCTTGGAACCGCTGTGAGTTTTCATCTTAGGCATTTTTACCTCGTTAGGTTATTAAGTTAAGCCTCACCTGCTGCCATGGGCTCGGTTACGGGCTTCGGTGCATCCTGCTGCTTTTTGGCGGCAGCGGCACCACGCTTAGGACCATAGATAGAAAGCATGGTATTGCCTTCGACTCTAGAGTCCATTTCAAGGTCGCCAAAGGCGGCCAAGTCTTCTTTTGCACGTTCCATGAGACGCTTGCCATAATCCATATGGGCCATTTCGCGACCGCGGAACTGCATGATAAGCTTCACCTTCATGCCATCCTGAAGGAATTCACCTGCCTGCTTGATGCGGTACTGGTAGTCATTTTCGGCGGTCTTGGGGTGCATCTTGATTTCTTTCAGCTTCACCACATGCTGCTTGGCCTTGGCGGCCTTAGCCTTCTTGACCTGCTCGAACTTGTACTTACCGTAGTTGATGATCTTGCATACGGGGGGCTTAGCATTGGGAGACACTTCCACCAGGTCCAGACCGGCGTCCTTAGCCATCTGCAAAGCCTTGTGGGTTTCGATGATGATGGCTTCGCCTTCTTCCTTCACAAGACGGATGGGGGAAATACGGATGTCTTCGTTGATGCGGGTGCCGTCACTCTGACGGTTGGGCATCTGACGGCCACGGGGGGGTTGTAAAGCCAAGTTAAGCTACCTCAGGTAAATTGTTTAAGTGGCGTAAATTTAACATTTTTTTTGAAAAATTACAATACTTTTTTATTTACCCCTTTAAAATCGGGTGTTTTTTTGTATAATTGAGCACAAATTGCGGCGGTAGCTCAATGGTAGAGCTTTAGCCTTCCAAGCTAATGGTTGCCGGTTCGATCCCGGTCCGCCGCTTTTACAAAAAGGTCCCTTCCTCTGGAAGGGACCTTTTTAGCACCCTCCCCCAGCCCCCTCCTCAAAGGAGGGGGCTTTTTTGCTGGACGAACCCGATCTTAGCACTCTCCCCTGGCCCCTCCTCGATGGATGTTTTGGGTCCATTTGGCGATGGTTACTAACCAGACCCTCTTGTCATCGGCGTTTAGTTAGTAAAAATTACTTTGTCCACAACCATTTTACTAACCAAATTCCATTTTTCAGGGAGCTTGGTTAGTAAAGGCATCTCTTTATCTGGATCTTTTCCATAAAAACTACTATCCAATCCAGCATTTACCCGAAGATTAGTTAGTAACCGGAAGCAAGAAACATTTTCAAACGTCCAAAATATTGTAATCCAACGCCGTTTTTCTACATTTGCACTTGTAAAATTTTGCCGCCACGGAGGCACCTATGTTTTTTGAGCAGGCTATTGCAAACTGCGTCCCCAATTACACCCGCGAAGCCGATTCCGCCCACGGCGAATCTTTGGCCATGTTCGACTACAAGGACGAACTGAAAATCAAGAATCAGGCCATCAAGGAATTCTGGGACGTGAACCGTCTGGCAGGCAATCCGCAGAACGTCATCGCAAGCCCCATGCCCCGCGGTTACCGCACCACCAGTAAGCGACGCGTGGCCATGGTCCCGGGCAACCTGCAGTTCGACCGCCAGGAATCCATGCTGGAACCGGAAGAACACAACAAGATTTACGACCTGCTTTTCGAAAAGCTGATCACTCCGGCTTACAAGCCCCTGGCCTATGCCTTGAACTGGATTATCATCCGTGGTACTTACCGCTACCGCGTGGTCATTTTTAACATCAAGAAAATCGACGCCACCATCGTCCGCAAACTGAAGCAGATTTCCGAAGTGCTGCAGAAGAGCGAACTGAATGTAACCGCCGCCCACGCCTATGTAGATACCACGGAATCCGACTACTATCTGGAAGCCAAGCGCCCCACGGAAGGTCTGAATTTCAAGCAGCTTTACGGACCCCGCGAACTGGCTCTGAACCTAGGTCATTTCAGCCTGAAGTACCCTGTCACCGGATTCAGCCAGATTAACGAAAGCCAGATCCACAACTTGATCAAGGCCGCAAGCCGAATGCTGAGCCTTACCAAGGAAGACAAGTTCCTGGATTTGTACTGCGGCTACGGTCTGTTCAGTTTCGCCCTGGGCGAAGCCGCCAAGTCTGTGCTGGGCGTCGAATGGGAAGGTCCTTCCATCGAAACCGCCAAGGCCAGCGCCCGCTACCTGAAGAAGAACTACAAGTTTATCGCAGGCAAGATCGACGAAGATTTCGTGCAGTTGCGCCTGCCCCGCGTTGTGCCCGGCGAACCGGAAAAGATTCTGCTGGACCCGCCCCGCAAGGGTTGCGAACCGGGCGTCATTCACGCTCTCGCCATGCGTAAGCCCATCCGCGTGTGCCACGTTTTCTGCGGCACCGACGAAATCCCCGCCGCCCTCAAGGAATGGGAACGTTACGGCTACCGCGTCCGCGAAGTGCAGCCCCTGGACTTGTTCCCGGGAACACCCCATCTCGAAACTATCGTGATGCTGGAGAAGAAGTAGTTAGTGGTTAGTAGGAAGTAGACAGTAGACGGTTGACGGTGGGTTGTGGGCTGTTGCTGACGGTTCAGTTGAACAATAAAAAAGTGATGCGCGAAAAATGACGGATAATGAACAGAAACCAGCTCTTTGGACGCGCCCATTTGTAACGTGTTCCGCAGCCAACTTTCTTCTATTCTTCAGCTTTTACCAGCTGTTGCCGGTTCTGCCGTTGTACATCTTTGAAAAATTCCAGACGGACAATTCTACCGCAGGAATCATCATTTCGCTGTACACTATCGGCGCCCTCTGCTGTAGGCCCTTCGCGGGCTTCCTGGTAGATAGCCTCAATCGCAAGCCGCTGTATTTCTGGACCTTCTTTGCATTCACCTTGTGCTTTGTGGGCTACTGGGCTCTGGGACTTTTGCCCCTGCTTGCAGTGGTCCGTTTCATGCACGGCGTGTTCTTCGGAATTTCTACCACGGCAAGTAACACCGTCGCCATTGACGCACTTCCTAGCAGCCGCCGCGGCGAAGGCATCGGCTACTTCGGCATTAGCGTGAACCTGGCTTTTGCCACAGGTCCCATGACCGGCATGTTCCTTTACGAAGGTCTCGGAAGCAACGTGGTTTTCGCCATTTCAGTGGCCCTTTGCGTAATAGGCCTCATCCTGGTAAAGACGCTTCCCGTAAAGCCTCGCCCCAAGGTAAAACGTCCGCCCCTTTCCCTGGACCGCTTTTTCTTGACCCGCGCCTTTCCTCAATTTCTGAATTTCATTTTCGTAGGATTCGCCTACGGTCCCGTCACCAACTACATCGCTCTTTATGCAAAGGAACAAGGCATCGGCGGAAGCGGCTGGTTCTACGCCCTGATTGCAGCCGGCCTCATTATAAACCGCGTTCTTACCGGTCGCCTGATCGACAAAGGATGGCTTACCCGCCTGGTGGGCATGGGCATGACCTTGAACGTGGCGGCCTACTTACTGCTTTCCTTCTGCGGCACTTTGGGACCAATGATTCCCGGTGGAACGACCTTGCTGTTCTTTGCATCGGCTTTGATGATTGGTACAAGCCTGGGACTTATTTTTCCGGGATATCAGACTATGTGCGTCAACCTGGCAAGACACGATCAACGAGGTACAGCCAATAGCACATACCTGAGCGCCTGGGATATTGGAATCGGGGCAGGCATTCTAACAGGTGGATCCATGGCACAGCATTTCGGGATGCACCAGCAAGTATTCCTGGCATGCAGCGCCGCGCTGTTCGTCGCCGACATCATGTACCTAAGCTACACCAGCAAATACTACACAAGGGAAATGAGCAAGGAGAAAGGTTAAAGCGTAAAAGGTTAAAGGGAGATATGAGTCGTGTGTTAAAGTAAGGCGACTCTGGCGCGATTATCTGGCTCATCGCTCAAGGCTCAAAACTCTCCGCTGAAAGGAGCCGCAGGCTCCGAGCTCACACCTCGTACCTCATACCAATTTTTTCATATCTTATATCTCATAATCTGATATCTATAGTCTAGGGTTCTTTTATGAAAAATCGTCTTTTAAAAATTTCCTTGTCGGCGTTCGCCTTGGCTTTTGCATTCACCGCTTGCAACAAGCAGGAAGTGAAGTCTGAAAACACTTCCGAAGTCAAAGCAACAGAATCCGCAGAAACTTCCGTAGCAAATGAAAACACAACGGCCCCGGAAACTCGTGCCGTGACCAAGACCATCACATTGGCAGACGGTTCCACAGTCACCTGGATCCAGGACAACGCAGGCGAAAAGCTGAACCCTCGCGACCTGTTCAGCGACGCCAGCGATTCTCTCTACAACAGTTTGAATCTCCCTAACGGCATTCCCGCCACGGTTAGCACTTACCTCCTGAAGTCCCAAGGGGAATACGTCCTCTTCGACGCAGGTCTGGGAGCATTCGGCGGACAGATGCTGAACCACTTGCAAGAACTGAACATCAGCCCCGATTCCATCACCAAGATTTACCTGACCCACTTGCACGTGGACCACATCAACGGTCTCGTGAACAAGACCGACACCGGTTTTGAAAAAGTCTTCAAGAACGCCGCCGTCTATGTGGGCCAAGTTGAAAAGGACGCCTGGTTCAACGACATCAAGGACAACGGTCTTGCCGTCGGCATTCTGAACACATACAGCGACAGCCTCAAGCTCTTCGCCTTTGGCGACACTCTGCCCCACAACGTCTTCGCCATGGACGCCGTGGGTCACACGCCCGGCCACACCGTTTTCCAGAAATCCGACTTGCTGATTATCGGTGACCTGATGCACGGTTACGCTTTGCAGAAGGACCATCCCGAAATCAATTCCAATTACGACATGGACAAGGAAAAGTCCATCGAAGCCCGCAAGCGAATTCTCGCCTACGCCAAGCAGAACAACCTGACCATGGCCGGCATGCACCTTCCCCCGCCGGGATTTGTAAAGTAAGGTTCACGATGAAACCCTGGAAACTTCTTGATACGGAATACCTGGTAAACGCACCCTGGCTAAAAGTGGCCAAGGAAAAATGCGAGCTGCCTAACGGAAAAGTCATCGACGATTTCTACACATTGTGGCAGCCCGATTGGGTTTTGATTCTGGCACGTACCGCAGACGGTAAATGGGTCATGACAGAACAGTACCGCCACGGCACAGGAAAAATCGCATTGGAATTTCCTGCAGGAATCATCGACAAGAATGAAACTCCCGAAGAAGCCGCCCTCCGCGAGCTGCAGGAAGAATGCGGTTACGGAGTCACCAGCGCAGCTAATAAGCAAGAGCCTTTATACCTGGGTTCATATCCGGTGAACCCGGATCGTCACCGTGGAAAGTTCCATGTGGTATTCATCGACGGCGTAATCCGAGCAGGCGAAACCCACTTCGACGAAACCGAAGAAATAGAATCCTCCGAATTTTCTGACGAAGAACTGCAGGCCAAAATGCTTGACGAAACATTCAATCACCCGCTGCAGATGGCGGGTTACCTCAAGTGGAAACTGAGCCAGAAGTGATCGAACTCGCCTCACGAAAACTGCAGTTACCCATTCTCGTTCTCGGTTTGAACGGTGTTCCGGGCTACGCCCTTTTCAGGCACTTCAACAAACTTTTTGGCGGTACCGACGAAAGCGACGGCACCAGCGGAACAATCCATCCGGCCCCCCGTCACCCTGATGCAGCGGCACCACTAATCGGCATCCGGCCCATCAAGCATCCCTGCGTTTTTGGATCCGATGTAGTAGCCATCGACGCCGAAGATACCGCAAGCCTCACCCGCCTTTTCGAAAAGCATCAGTTCAAGACGGTCATTGACGCCAGTGGAAACTGCGCCCTAAAGGCCTGCGAATGCGACACCCCCCGAAGCCATCTGCTGAACTGCGAACAGGGTGTAGATGCCGCCCAGCTGGCCGCCGATTACAACTGCACCTTCGTAAGAATTTCAACGGACATGGTCTGGAGTGGCAGCGAAGAAACTGCCCAACTCCGCCCCTACAAAGACGACGCGCCCAAGGATCCTATCCACAATTACGGCAAACACCAGCTGGAAGCAGAAATCGAAATCCAGCGGATCAAGCCCGATGCCGTAATGCTTCGCGTGCCACTGCCTATGGATTACGCCCCCGGCGGTTGCGCTGGAGCCATCGACTGGATCAGCTACCGTTTTAGACCGGGTCGCCCTGCCACCCTCTATACCGACGAATACCGCAGACCCATCTACGGAAACGACATGTGTCGCGTGGTGCAGTACATTCTGGAACACGAATTCCCTGCAGGGATTTACAACTGTGGCGGCCCCCGCCGAGTCACCCTTTATAACGCAGGCCAGTTGGTCAACGCCATCGGAGGTTACCCCGAAGAACTGCTTCATGGTTGTCCCCGAATTGATGCAGGACCCATGCCCCCGCGCGTAGGCGACCTGGACATCGACAGCAGCAAACTTTACAGTCTTCTTCCAGAAGGCTTTATCCGCCCCTGGCCTTTTGACGACGCCATAGTTCCCACAGGCAGGGATTGGCACAAGACTTTTGGCAGAAACTGCCCCGACAAGCACCGAGTCGGCAGCGAAGAAGCCATTTATAGACTTTTGGTCATTGGTGAAAAATTGGACTTTTAGGGCATTTTTCGTCAAAAATCAGTTTTTTCGTGCTTTCTAAACCAGTTTGTTTGTTTTTGTTTATATTTCCCTTATAAGACTTCCTGTACCAATACAGTGAAATCAACATTAAGAAGGATGCAAACAATGGTTATTAATAAGATTCAAAAAGAAGACTCAATCGTTCTTGCACCGGAAGGATTCCTGGATACCGCAAACGCCCCCGCTTTTGAAACCGAAATGGAAGCCGCTTCCAACGAAACCAAGAATCTCATTGTGGATTTTGCCAAAGTCGAATACATTTCCTCTTCCGGTCTCCGCGTCCTGCTCAAGATTCAGAAAAAGATGAATGGTTGCGGCAGCCAGAAACTCATCAATGTCAGCGACAACGTTAAGGAAGTGTTTGAACTGACCGGTTTCGTCGACATCCTGGACATTGCCTAAAGAAAGCTATATCATATAGTCTGAAGGAAGGCTCAACATGGCTAGCGAGAAAAAAACGTTTCCTGTTCAAAAGGAAAGTCTTTCTGACGTCCAGGAATTCGTATCCCTTTGGGCAGAAAACAATGACATAGGAATGAAGATTTCTACAAAGCTCTCCATTTGTGCAGACGAAGTTGTGAGCAACGTCGTTTTCTATAGCGGCGCAACAGAGCTGGAAATCACTTGCAGCAAGGAAAATGGCATGGTAACCATGTCTCTCCGCGACAACGGCAAGGCCTTTAATCCTCTTACCGAGGTAAAGGAACCTGACACAACAGCCAGCGCCGAAGAACGGGAAATTGGAGGCCTTGGAATTTTCATGGTTAAGAAGATGATGAATTCCGTTTCTTACGAAAGGGTTCAGGAGTCAAACGTCTTGACCATGACAATCGCCATTTAATACAATAGCCAACGTATAAGGAGAAATATTATGAGCACCAACGAAAAAATCAATCAGGAAATCTCCGAAGACGAACTGGATCAGGTTTCCGGAGGCAACGCAGCAAACACCATCGGCGCAGGAACATTCGTTGATGACGCCGTAAAGGCAGCCAAGGCAGCCATTGACCAGCTAAAGAAAAGCCTTCCTGGAATTGACAGATTCTAAATGTCTCTTTTTAGAAAAACAGCTCTAGAAAAAATATCCTCCCCCGAACAGCTAGACAAGATGATCGTGGCAATTTCGCCATCATCCTGGATAGCGATCGTGGGCGGTTTTGTTATTGTATTCTGCGTGGCCCTCTGGTCATTTTTAGGAACGCTCCCCCAAAGCATTACTGCCGAGGGAGTCTTTCTTGATTCCGACGAATCTACCCTGGTCTGCTTTATTCCCGTAAACGAAAGCTACGACATCAAGGCCGGTCAAAAGGCGATCATTTCCACCCAGTTACAACTGCTGAACGGAACAGTACGTCAAGTCAAGCCCTACACCGCATCAGATGAAGAGCTTGTAGAAAATCTCCGAAAAAAAGTTGAAGGCAACTCCAGCACATCCGTCTTCGCACAAGTGGAAATCCAGACCACAGAGGCCAACAAGCTCAAGGGTACTTCCGCAAGAGCCGAAATCATCACTAAGGAAGTGGCCCCCATAGAATTTCTTATTTCCGGGGCAAAATAATGGCAGTCGCCAAAACGCCCACAGTGCTACAAATGGAGGCCACCGAATGCGGCGCGGCCTCGCTTTGCATGATTACCGCCTTTTACGGATTGCACATTCCTCTAGAGCAGATGCGCATCGAGACGGGAGTTTCCCGAGACGGCAGTAAGGCGAGCAACATTCTAAAGGCGGCCCGCAAATTCAATTTCGAGGCCAAGGGATACAAGCGTAGTTTTGAAGGTCTTCTTCAGACAGAAGGCCCCTGCATTATTCACTGGAACTTCAACCACTTTGTAGTTTATGAGGGCACCCGCGGAAAGTTCGCATACATAAACGATCCCGCCATGGGCAAGCGCAAGCTCACCTTGCAGGAGTTAGACGAAAGCTACACGGGAATCGTACTTACCTTTACCCCCACCGAAAATTTTCAGAAGGTCTCCCTCAAAAAAAGTTTCATAGACCTCCTGAAGAAACGTCTGGCAGGCGAAAAAAAATCATTGCTTTCCCTCATTGCAGTGGGCCTTCTGCTGATTTTGCCTGGCGCACTGATTCCAGCATTTTCTGCATTCTTTGTGGACCAGGTTCTTGCGGTCCAGAATAATCAATGGCTTCACTTTTTGCTGGGCGCCATGTTCTGCACTTTGATATTCAGCTCGATACTGAACTATTACAGGGAAAAAATTCTTATTCGTTTGCGGAACAAAAAGAGCCTCCTGTCCACCTACAGTTTTATAAATCATCTGTTCAGACTGCCCATGGGATTCTTCAGTCAGAGGTACTCGGCAGACATCGCCAACCGAATAGACAATAACGAATCCGTAAATAGTTTCCTGTACAACCAGTTTGCAGAAACCATCCTGAATGTTTTCGTAGCCCTGTTCTATTTTATCATCCTCGCAAAGCTTAGCGTGGTGCTGGCCCTGATCGGGCTAGTCAACGTCCTGTTCAATTCCCTGATGATGAAACTGCAGGCAAAATCCGTTTCTAACCTGGCTCAACGTTACCAGCAGGACTTTGGAAAATTGGCAGGTTCCCTGTCTGCAGGAATTTCTCTGACCAGTACATTGAAGGCTTCTGGCGCCGAGGCGCGCTACATGGGTATACTGCAAGGCCATTACGCCAAAATGGCCAATGTCGGAAATCAACTGCAAAAGAAGCAGGAATCCCTTTCTACAATTCCCGAAATTTCAGGAATCGTTTCAAGCATTCTCGTGTTGATGATTGGCGCTCTATTTGTTATTGACGGATCCATGACTGCAGGCGCACTCCTCGCCTCATCAACGCTTCTAGCCTCATTCATGTCGCCCATGAACGACCTGCTGACTTTCTACAATCAAGTCCAGACCCTTAAGGCCGACTTGAATCGAGTTGACGACATAGAAAGCTACCCCGAAGACGAGACCTTCAAGGAAACCGAAAAGATCCATATGGAAACAAAACTTTCAGGACGTCTGGAGTTGCGAAACATTTCCTACGGTTACAATAACTTGGAGCCAGCCCTTGTGGAGGATTTCTGTTTTAAACTGAGCAGTGGGCAGTCCATTGCATTGGTGGGTTCATCGGGCAGCGGAAAGTCAACCGTCTCAAAAATCGTCAGCGGCCTATTCGCGCCCTGGAATGGCGAAATGCTTTGCGACGACATTCCTGTCAGCAAGATTCCGCAAGACGTTCTTTCGGCAAGTATCTCTACTGTAAGCCAGCAGATTTCCCTTTTCAACGGAACCATTCGCGACAATTTGACCATGTGGAATTCTACAACGCAGGAAAGCGACATTCTGCAAGCCGCCAAGGACGCCTGCATCCACGACATGATTATCTCGAAGCCAGGCGCATACGATTTCAAACTGGCTGAAGGCGGAGCAAATATTTCGGGTGGAGAACGTCAGCGTCTTGAAATTGCACGAGCCCTGGTAAAGAATCCCACCATCCTTATTCTGGATGAGGCCACCAGCGCTCTCGACCCCATTACCGAAAAGAAGATTCTCGACAATATCAAACGACGCGGCTGTACATGTCTAATTGTCGCCCACAGACTTTCCACTATTCGTGATGCCGATGAAATCCTGGTCATGGAGCACGGGAAAATCATTCAAAGGGGCAACCACGAATCACTAGTAAATGCAGAAGGAACCTATCAAGCCCTAGTAAGGAGCATGTAAATGGAAATCTCTTTACAGAGCGGCAAATTGTATTTGACTAGCGAGCCTACCATTTTTACCGTGGTAGAAGGGTCTGCCCTTATCTACATCGTCCCAATTGAAGAAAATGCCGCAGGGCGACGAATCCTCCTCTGTGAACTTTCTGCGGGCGAACAGTTCCCGTCTTTCTGCATCGATTCCGAATTACTTGGCCACTGGAGTTTTGGCATTTCTACCCTTGAACACGTAAAGCTCGAAGGTAACTCCGCATCCGCCGAAGACATATCCAATGCCAACGCCACATTCGCAAAAAAAATCGGAATCAGATACTTTGACGAAGATTCCTACAACGAAATGGTTGTAGAAAAATACAGGCTGAACCTCATCAAGGAAGAAGGTGCCGTTTACGCCACCAGCGAAGAACAGCGCAAGACCACTGCAAAAAGTTTCCAGATTATCTATGACTTTTTCGAAAAGCGCGAAAATCAGAAACTCCTGTCGAGCCGCACGGGCAACAACCTTTACGACGCGATTCACAGTTTGGGAATTCACCAAGGTTTTTCAATCGCTTCTATCGACCGTATTCGTGAAAGCTGCGGCAAGCGTTTTGAGCTGAACGACATAACTCGAATAAGCCATGTAACCCTCCGTCCGGTCATTCTGGAAGCGGACTGGTTCAAAAAAGATTGCGGTTCTTTCCTGGGATATTCCTCTGACGGCGAGCCCTTGGCATTTCTGTGTTACGGCCATGGAGTCTACAAAGTATGCAACCCGGCAACAGGTGAAATTTCTGCCGTAACGGAATCAAACGCTCAGCAAATCTTACCTAGTGCATTTGTTTTCTATAGACCGTTCCCCAACAAGAAAATTGGTTTAAGGGACTTGATATTGTTTGGATTGAAAGACATCCAGAAAAGAGACATTTTCACATTCGCATTACTCTCGCTCATATGCACATGCATCGGCATGTTCCTGCCGGCATTAAACCAGATCATCTTCGATAAGGTCATCCCCCTGCAGAACAAGAACGAACTCGTTCAAATTTGTTTCGTCGTACTTGTTTTTGCCGTAGGCAGCGCCGCCTTCGCCCTGGTCAAAAATTTTGCCATGCTTCGTAGCATCAACACGATGAAAATCAGCATACAGAGTGCCGTTTTCGATCGACTGTTTTCTTTAAGCGAAAGTTTCATTCAAAAATTCCCTAGCGGAGAATTGACCATCAAGGCACTGCAACCAGTTAGAATTTTCAGTCTTCTTTCTAACGGTTTATTTAGAACGCTCCTTGGCGGAATTTTCTCGGTTTTCTTTTTCTGCCAGATGGTTTCTATATCTTCCTCGCTGGCCCTCATAGGAGTCGGATTGACAGTCCTTATCGCTGTCGTGGCGGTTATCATTTGCCATCGGCAGATTGATGTCGAGCGCATGATCATCAGAAGCGGAAATCAAGGTTCCAGCTGGATGATCCAGGCTATCAACGGCATTTCAAACATCAGGATCGCAAACGCCGGCAACCGCTTCATTCTTGAATATCTGAAGTTCTATGCAGAACAGAAGAAAATGGAACAGAAACAGGAATGGACGCAAAACAAGTTCAACATATTTATTAACGCGCTCCAAATCTTTGAAAGCATCTGCTTTTTCTATCTGGCCAGCCACACAGAAACGTTGTCCACCGGTCAGTTCCTGGCATTCGTTTCTGCATTCGGATTGTTCTCCAACGCCATCATCCTCTGCCTTGTAGAGGCATTCTCTGCCGTAACGGCAATCCCCATGTTTGACGAATGTAAAGTCATTCTGGATGAACTTCCCGAAACTTCTGACGATACCCTACTGCCAGGCAAAATCGCAGGCGACATTGAAGTAAACAACGTCAGTTTTTCTTACCCGGGTGCCGAAACCCCGACACTAAAAAATATCAACCTCAACATAAGGGAAGGGGAATACATCGGCATCGTTGGCAGTTCCGGTAGCGGAAAATCTACCCTATTAAAATTACTGCTTGGATTCGAGAAGCCTACCCTTGGAAAAATTTATTACAGCAAGAACGACATCGACAAAATTGACAAGAAGGAACTTCGAAAATATTTTGGTGTGGTCTTGCAAGATGACAAGCTGATTTCAGGATCTATTTTTGAAAACATTACTGTAGCCCATCCAAAGACAACTCTAGATCGAGTTCAAGAAGTAATTAAAAAAGTCGGCCTAGAAAAAGACATCCAGGAAATGCCCATGGGCATTCATACTGTTCTTTCGGGAAGCTGTTCTACGATCTCGGGTGGACAACAGCAAAGAATTCAAATTGCCAGAGCCATTGTCGGCAAACCCAAAGTTCTATTCTTTGACGAAGCGACATCAGCCCTGGACAACCAAACTCAGGCCATCGTCGGCGAGACCCTTTCAAAAATGAAATGCACCAAGATTGTCGTAGCCCATCGCCTAAGCACGGTCATTCACTGCGACAGAATCATCGTTGTAAACAAGGGTGAAATTGTTGAATCCGGATCCTACGAAGAGCTTATGGGCAAGAAAGGTTTCTTTTACGATTTATCATCTAGACAGAATTTATGATATTGAAAAATATTGCAAAAATGGTTCTTACGACAATGATCGCGGCGAACATTCTCGCCTGCAACAGCGAAGTAGAACACAAGGAAACAGCGGTCTTAAAACACACGGAAAGAGTTATGAAACTAGAAAACGTGGCTAACGTAAGAGAGCTGGGAGGAATCAAGACTTCCAACGGAAAGCAGGTAAAGTCAAACGTTCTTTTCCGGTCGGCCAACCTGGCTAAAGCCAGCGAAAATGACGTCAAGTTTTTGCAAGGTTTGAACCTCAAACTGATTTGCGATCTCCGCACGGAACAGGAACGCGAAAATAATCTGGACGTTGAAATTTCTGGCGCGCAGAATATATGGTTTAACGTACTGGGAGCGCTTCCCCAAAAAACATCAAGCGTCAAGCAAACCGAGGCAGGCGTTAAAATCGGGAAGGCTATGAACCCCAACACATTCAACGAAGAAGCGGCAGCACATCTCGCCGACTTCGTACAAACGGGTGTCTTTGACAGCGTCATGGAAAACCTGTACGTAGGTCTAGTCGCCAAGGAGCACGCCCAGCAGGAATACTCAAGAATGTTCGATTCAATTCTCGCCACCCAGGGCGGCACCATTTTGTGGCACTGTTCCCAAGGCAAGGACCGCGCAGGACTGGCTTCAGTTTTCATTCTTTCGGCCCTTGGCGTAGACAGCACATCTATCATGGAAGATTTCGCAAAGTCCAACGAATCCTATCAAACCATGGTTGACGTCGCTCTCAAAGTCGCCCAGGATAAGGGACTTTCCAAGGAGCATCAAGGTGTTATCCAGGCAATGCTCGGCGTGAACCCCTCTTATATGAAACGCGCCCTGGATTATATCAACGCAAACTTCGGTTCCATGGAAGACTATATGGAGCAGAAAATCGGCCTAACCGCAGAAAAGAGAGAACTCCTTCGTTCTTTCTATCTAGAATAGAGTTCGTTGAACGCAGGAAGCTTCTGCAAAGGCAACAAGAAAGTCTCGGTGCAGTTGCTTATCGCCATACTTATCAGGCGAACCTGTTTCAAGATCTTCAGCGGAATAACCGCTGGAGATTTTTTCTAGGGTGACACGCTGCGCAGATTCATCATAGGAAAATGCTATTCGGAATGTGCGGTAGGCAAGCACCCCTGTTTTTGCATTTTCATCCAAAGTCAAACGTCGACGAGTGCCGTCAAAAACACCATCGCTAAAACCGCCTCGGCCCAACTGCACCTGAGAAAAGCTGTACAGGTCAAAGGTACTGCGTTCAGCAATCCACTCGTTCTGTTTAACAAAAAAGTCAGACGCACTCACCTGCCATTTTTCCCCATCCTGTTCGTCAACCCAGCCCGCTTTCGCGTTAGGGAACGCATCGGCCATGGGGATGTAGGGTTTAATGTCCAGCACGGGAGTTTCGTTTAGCAAATCCGCTTCATCCACGTAAAGGGTCAATCCCTCCACTTTCAGCAAGCGAACACAGCTAAGGCCAATGGAATTGGGGCGATAGGGGCTTCGGCTTGCAAAGGTTCCTACGCGGTCCTTGCCCTTGGGCGGTACAGGAGGCCTTGTCGTGGGGCGCCAACCTTCATTTTCGTGAAATTGGAAGATGACCCAGATACGTTCAAAGCCATCCAGGTCCCGCAAGGCCGTTTCAAAATTCTGACCTTTACTCAGTTCAATGCGGCCCGGATGCCCAGCGAAAAGTCGGCCCTGTCGGGGAGCCTCGTACTTGTATACAGCATCGCCAAAAAATGTACCAATGGGAGTCACTTCCATGAATACAAAGTTAGAATTTCTATTATTACCTTAGTCCCTATTCCACTGGAGTTATCCAATGAAACCATCGACTTTCTTATCCAAGGTTTTGGCCACTGCCGTTTTAGCAACAGCCTCAGCATTTCTCTTTAACGCCTGCGATTCCGCAAACGCAAATGTTCGTTTTGGTTCAGGCAACAAAGGCGGTCTCTACGACACCTTCGCCACCACCTTCGCCGAAAAAATCAACGGCGCCGGCAAGACTTTCAAAATCCAGCCCAAGAACACTGCTGGTTCCCACGCCAACATCCGCCTCATGGAAGAAGGTTTTATTGACCTGGGAATTGTCCAGGCAGACATCCTCAAGGATCACCTGATGAGAAGCCGCAAGGTTTCTGCAATTTCTGCGGTGGCGGGTCTTTACACCGAATCCATCCAGATTGTGGTTTCGGCCGATTCCGAAATCAGGACCGTAGCCGATTTGCAAAACCGCCACGTCTCCGTTGGCGAAGAGGAATCCGGTGTGTTGCGCAATGCAGAAATCATCCTGGAAGCCTACGGCATTACCTTTGAAAAAATCCAGAAGGAAAATCTCAATTTCAAGGACGCCGCAGCAGCACTTCGCGAAGGTCGCATTGACGCCTTCTTCTGCACCGCTGGCATTCCCACGCCCTCTATCAGCGAGCTTTCTGCAAACAAGAACATCCGCATTATTTCTCTGGATTCAGCAGACATGACCCGCATCATGAACCTGCACCCAGAACTCACCGTAAGCGAGATTCCCGCCAACACTTACGCGGGCCAGGATTCTGCGGTGCAGACTCTCGGAGCCAAGGCCGTTCTCGTGGCAAGTCAGCTTTTGGACAGCGCAACCGTCGCAAAAATCACCGAAGAAATTTTCACCGTAGGCGCTCAGCAGACTGTAGGCATTCCTGTGGGATTTCACCCCGGTGCAGCGGCCGTTTACAAGACCAAGAACATGAACGTGGAAATTGCCGCACCTCTGCCCGGCCGCGGCCCCATTCCTTCTACTGGCGACTAAGGAGACCCGATGTACAAACTTTCTTTAGACATGTATCAGACATTGGCCCTTGCCGTAGTAGTTCTTGTATTCGGCGCCAACCTGAAAAAGCAAATCAAGTTGCTAGAGAAATTCTGCATTCCCTCACCCGTTGTGGGCGGTATCGTATTCGCCTTCATTTCCTGCATTCTATACAAATTAAACGTCTTGGAATTTTCCTTTGACGAGACTCTTAAATCCATCTGTATGATGGTGTTCTTTACCTCGGTAGGATTTAACGCAAACCTTAAAATCTTAAAAAGTGGAGGCATCAACTTGGTATTGCTTCTGGTTTGCGTCTGCGTCTTGATCGTATTCCAGAATTCCCTGGCAGTCGCCTTGGCCAACCTCTTGAACGTCAGCCCGTTGGTAGGACTTTCTGCCGGATCCATTTCCATGGTTGGCGGCCACGGAACAGCGGGCGCATTCGGCCCCGTTCTCGAGGACTTCGGCATGGAAGGGGCAACAACCCTCTGTACCGCAGCAGCCACATTTGGCCTTGTGGCAGGTTCCCTGATGGGCGGCCCCATTGGTAGAAAGTTGATTATCAAGCACGACTTGCTCAAAACAGTCAAATCTCAAAACCAGGCGGAACTGAAAGAGGAACAGAGCAAGTATCGCCGTTCCGCACAGCGCTATTCTACCGCCGCATTCCAGTTGGCAATCGCCATGGGCCTCGGAACATTGGTTTCCACGCTCCTTTCAAAGACTGGCATGACGTTCCCCTCTTACATTGGCGCCATGATCATCGCCGCCATCATGAGAAACATCTGCGAGTACAGCAGCAAGTACGAAGTCCATATGGGTGAAATCCGCGACGTTGGCGGCATTTGCCTTTCCCTGTTCCTGGGAATCGCCATGATTACCCTGAAGCTTTGGCAGTTGGCCTCCCTGGCATTGCCCCTGGTGATTTTGCTCTGCGCCCAGACACTGCTCATGTTCCTGTTCGCCTATTACGTGGTGTTCAACGTCATGGGTCGCGATTACGATGCCGCAGTGCTTTCGGCAGGTGTGTGCGGTTTCGGCATGGGAGCCACCCCCAACGCCATGGCCAATATGCAGGCACTGACACACCGTTACGCCCCCGCCGTGAAGCCCTACCTGCTTGTGCCCATTATCGGCAGCATGTTCGCCGACTTCATCAACAGCCTCTGCATCACCTTCTTCATCAACCAGTTCTAGGGTCGGCCTTCGGCCTTTGAGGAATGAGGTCGCTTCGCTCTGAGGTATAAGAGCTTACGATTTTCCAACCTCAAAGGGGCCTTGGGCCCCGACCTCATTACCTCACACCTCATACCATTTTCTATCTTTGCTCGCGATGAAAGATAAAGCACGTAAACTCATTGAAAAGTACGAAGAACTGGAATCCGAATTGGGCAATCCCGATGTTTTGGGCGACCAGGCTCGTTACAACAAGATTCACAAGCAATACAAGGGTATTGAAAAGGCCGTAATCAAGGCTCGCGAATACCTGCAGATGCTGAATGACCAGGCAGAATGGAAGACTGCTCTTGGCGATTCTGACCCCGAAATGGTGGCCATGGCCAAATCCGAGCTCTCTACCATCGAAAAGACCATGCCCGGCCTCATTGATGAATTGCAGATTTTGATGGTTC
This sequence comes from Fibrobacter sp. UWH1, assembly GCF_002210365.1. NCBI lineage: Bacteria > Pseudomonadati > Fibrobacterota > Fibrobacteria > Fibrobacterales > Fibrobacteraceae > Fibrobacter > Fibrobacter sp. UWH1. Next base: position 64,418 of record NZ_MWQG01000013.1, on the reverse strand, counting down.
CCAAGGATCCTTGGGACTTCCGTAACGCAACGATTGAAATTCGCGGCGGTACCGGCGGTGACGAATCCGCCCTGTTCGCAGGCGACCTTTTCCGCATGTACCGCGCCTATTGCGAAAAGATGGGCTGGAAGCTGACCATCCAGGACCTCAGCGAAGGTACTGTTGGCGGTTATAAGGAAATCCGTGCCTATATCGAAGGCGATAGCGTTTACGGAACCTTGAAGTTTGAAAGTGGCGTACACCGCGTGCAGCGCGTCCCCGAAACCGAAACTCAGGGCCGTGTGCATACTTCCGCAGCTACCGTGGCAATCCTCCCCGAAGCTGAAGAAGTGGACGTGGAAATCCGCGAAGCAGACATCCACATGGACACCTACCGTTCCAGTGGCGCTGGCGGTCAGTACATCAACAAGACCGACTCCGCCGTCCGCTTGACCCATATTCCCACCGGCGTGGTGGTGAGCTGCCAGACCGAACGTTCCCAGCTCCAGAACCGCTTGCACGCTATGGAAATGCTCCGTTCCCGCATTCTTGACGAAGTCATCGCCAAGAAGGAACGTGAAGAAGCCGCCAGCCGTAAGGCCCTCGTGGGTACCGGCGACCGCTCTGCAAAGATCCGTACCTACAACTATCCCCAGAACCGCGTGACCGACCACCGTATCGGCCTCACCCTGTACAATCTGGATCAGGTAGTGGCAGGCGACCTGCAGGAAGTGATCAACGGCCTCCAGATGGCAAACGCCCAGGAAAAGTTGGGTAAGTTCAACGCCTAATTCGGCGAATTCCAGGGCAGGCACAAGATGGCAAACGCACCCGCAAACCAGGGCCCCATGACGGTGCTCGAAATTCTGAACCGCACCAAGGTCTTCTTCGAAAAGAAGGGCGTTCCCGACGCCTTGCTGGACGCCCAGTACATCATCAGCCATGGGCTGAAGATGAAGAGCCGCATGGACATCTACCTGAACTTCGAAAAGCCGCTGACCCCTTCCGAACTGGATGTTCTCCGCGAGATGGTAGCCCGCCGCGCCAACCGCGAACCTCTGCAGCACATCATCGGCGACACCAGTTTCCGCGGTTTCATTATCAAGTGCGACCGTCGTGCCCTGATTCCCCGCCCCGAAACTGAAAGCCTGGTAGACATGGCCCGCGAACGATTGAAAGGCGTTGAAAACCCCTTCATCGTAGAAATCGGAACCGGCTCCGGCTGCATCTCGATTTCCTGCGCCAAGGAAATCGAAAACGCCAAGGTTCTTGCCTGCGACATTTCTGAAGATGCACTTTCCCTGGCCCGCGAAAACGCCGAAGCCAATGAACTAGCCGCCCCTCAGCTGACTTTCGCCAAGGGAGACCTGCTGAACGCCGCCACCGCAGAAGCTCTGACGGCAGCCGGCCAAGATGCCAATGCCAAGATAGATTGTCTCATCGCAAACCTGCCCTACATTCCCGATTCGGAAAAGGGCAAGCTTCAGCCCGAAGTAGACAAGTTCGACCCGGAACTGGCCCTCTACGGCGGACCCGACGGACTCGACCTGGTTCGCAAGCTTCTGCAGCAGACCCAAGGCCGCCTTAATTCTGGCGCCCCCATCCTGCTGGAAATCGGAAGCGAGCAGGCAGAAGTTCTCAAGGACGAAGCCCAGAACTACCCGTGGCTGGAATTTGCAGGAATCCACAAGGATTATAACGACAACATCCGCTTTGTCAGCTACAAGGCAAAATAAATAACGCCTTCAGCAAAAAAAGACAATTGATGCCGCAACATTGTTGCGGCATTTTTCATAGGCCTAAATATTAAAAACAGCCTAACGCACTCAGAACAAAGTTCTCACTTTCACCCATGCGGTAAAAGGGCAGAAGATCGTCGTCATCGATACATACATCGGCATCCATCAGCTGGAGCTGTTCATCGATGCGACGTTTAAAAGCAACAAATCCCGAATAACGATCGCGATACTCTTCGGATTCCCACATGCTGTTTTCGGGAATCTCGACAATGCGTTTACGACTAACTTTCTTACTTACCTTTTTTTCGTTTTTCATATTCATTCCTTTAAGGCACTCACAGACGTCTAATTCAAAGTGCCTTTACGAGCAGTAAATATAAAAAACAGAGATGTCATATTATGACACCTCGCACCTTTCTAAAAAAATGAGACGTTTCAATCCCGGCGATTAATTCCCTATAACCTCGGCGTTCACCTTTGCGTGTCCTACCTTGTCCAGGCCGATTTTCTTGCCCGCAGCCACGCTCAGATCCAAAATTCTATCACCCACATAGGGGCCACGATCATTCACACGGACAACAACACTTTCGCCGTTATCGATACGAGTCACCTTCAGCACGGTGCCAAAAGGAAATTTTTTGTGCGCGCAGGTTAGATCGTTCTGGTTAAAAATTTCGCCGCTGGCCGTCTTCTTACCATGAAAACCCGGCCCATAGTAACTGGCCTCTCCCGAGATCGTCGTACCAATTTCGGCCTTTTCCTTGGAGGCATAATGTTTACCGGGAAAACGGACATACCCTCTTCGGGCGGCAATACTATCGGAACCGGCACAGCCAACAATAAAGGCAGACGAACAAACAAGCGCCAAAAGCAAACTCAATCCGCCTAAACGCATCCGCCGTTCCTATTCAAAGTCATACATACTATTGTATGTATTCTCGAGGATTTCGTCTTCCTTGCTCTTGACCTCGGCCTTCTTCTCTTCGGGCTTCTGGTTGAGCTGTTCGTAATACTGAGCCGAGAGCTTGTTGATGTGGGCCTCGCTAGTCTGAACACGCTTGCGGAGACGCTTCAAGTCATCATCAGAAATCGTCAGGCGGGAATTCAACTTCCTAGCGGCTTCCTTACCCCAGGGCGTGTCACCATGCTTATCGCGAAGGACCTTGTAAATGGCAAAGACGCTGTCAACGCGTTCCGGGTTCATTCGGAAATAGACGGCCTTCATGTACAGGGCCTGAACACCGGACTGGGTTTCGGGATACTCCTGATAAAGACTGTCAAAGGAATCAAAGGCATGGGCATAAGCAGAATCCACCAGTTCCATCTGATCCAGGGGCATTTCCGATGCGACAGTCCACAAGCTTTCTGCCACCATATATCGATCCCTGGCCAGATCTTCCTGAGTCTTGAGGGTAACACGCATACCGAGGTTTGCCTGGGCCTGCTTTCCATATTCCGTATCCGGATATTTTTCTACGATTTCCTTGTAGATTTCTTCGGCGGCATCCGGGTCATGCAAAAATTCATCGTAGATGAAAGCCTTGGCGTAAGTCGCTTTCAGGACCCTCGCGCTATCCTTGGATTCGTTAATAATGACGTCCAACCTTGCAACAGCGCTATCCGTCTCAGACAGTTTGAAAAGGAACAATTCCGCAATCTGGAATTCCGTTCCGAAGAAATTATCCACATTGGGAATGGAGTCGGCCCGGTCATCGTCATTCTGCTTGCGCATGGCCAGCAAACGTTTTAAAGCATCCCTACGTTCGCGGCTCTTCTGACCCCAATCGCTAATGGTCCTAGAAGTAAAACTGCTATCGTAATAGACAACGGCCTGCTCATAATTCAAGGTTTTGTGCTGTTCGTAATCGCCCAGGTTATAGTAGCTTCTTGCCGCATGCACGGATCTCGGATATTCGGAATTCACCTTCTGGAAAACAATGAACGCATCGGGATAACGCTGAGCCATCATGGTGATTTCGCCAATACGGACCAGATAATCCGGCTGCTTGGTTTCAAATTCAGGTTCCTTGTAGAGTGCCTTATACTCGTCAGCGGCAGGAAGGAACTGTCCAACATTCACCAGACATTCAGCACCCTGTTCTCCGGCGGTCTGACGTTCACGGGAGTTCAGCAGTTTAATCTCTTCGGCCACATAATGTTCACGAGCCTTTTCCCAATTTTCTTTCTTGAAATAAAGACCTGCTAATCTAAAATGGGCCTTGCCGCGCATAAAGGGAGTACCCATGGTATCGGCAAGAACTGCTTCTAGAGAGGCGATAGCCTGATCGGGGAATTCAGCCTGTTCATCAAGAAGCGAAAGAAGGTTCAGCCCCTGGAAGTAATAGGGATGGTCCTTGGAAGCGACAACCGGTTCCAGGGCAAAACGGCTAATATTATATTCATGATTCTTGTAGAGACAGTAGGCACGCTGGTATTCTACCGCCGGCATTGAATCGTAATCAGAGAAATAGCGTTCGTACTCGTCGTACTTGGTAATGGCCTTGTCCCATTCCTGCTTATGTCTAAAAGATTCGCCAATCAGGAAGACAGCCTCTGCGGTACGCTTCTTGTTGTTGGGGAAACGTTCCAGCACGCGGGATCCCTTTTCGATCACCTTGTCATACTTCTGACGTTCTTCGGGACTGGGCCTAGATTCCTCGGCATCGGCAACACTATCCTGGCGGGCAGTGCGCATCTCTCCGGCTTCATCATAAAGACGTTCCGCATTGAACATGTGGTTCAAGTAAGCACAGCAGGTACACCCTTCAAGAAAGAAGGCGAGCAGGGCAAAAGCTATAATCTTAAACTTGAACATATCAGGTCAAAAATACAAAAAAGGCAATGGTACTCGATCGCAAATTCTAGTAGCGGTTCAAATAGGAGGCATAATCACAAAGTTTAAGACCTGGCGGCAGGGCAGACTTGTCAAAACGCACCATACGAACCTCGGCAGGTTTACCAACTACACGGGCCAGCATTTCAAAATTATCCTGCGTTTCCCATACAGCGGCATCCAAGACAAGGCCATCGCCACAATCCGTTTCGCCAGTACTGTTTCCAATACCTGAAATTCGGGAATTCTGCTTCAACAGACGCGTAAACACCTCGGGAGCAACCCCCAGGTGGTTAGAGTTTGAAGAAGAATCCACAACAACCACATGAACCTGTCGGAAATGATTCAGGGAATCAAACACAACCGTATAGGTATGCATATAGGGGGCGATGTAGAAAGATTCCTGCCAAACGTTATTTGCAACCGGGCGGAAATTGGAAATCGAATACTTCTTGAAAAATTCACGGGGAGTCGCGCCATAGCGAACAAGATAATGGCCCAACATTGAAGAGAAGTCATGGGTCGTCGCAGGGCCAGATGTTCCGCGGAGGCTGTCGATAGCACGGTTCAAGTTGGCGGCCAGACCGTCGGTCTTCGAAATGGGAGCAGGACGCGTGATACTTGCTTCCTGGATACGAAGCTGGATTTCAGGATATTCGGGATCGGCTTTCTTGATTTCCTGGAACTGCATACGAGCCAGGTCAAACTGACGACCCTTCAGATAGGCACGGCCAAGAGCCTCCCGCAAAGGCAGGTTTTCGGGATACTTTTCTACCAAGGGCAGCAGAATATCGCAGGCAATCTGGGCTCGATCCTGGGGAGACAGAGCAACACCAGTTCCAGAACCCGGAGGAGATTTTTCACCTAGAGTCGCTGCGGCGGCACGAGCCTCGGCGTAATCCGGCTGGAAGGCAAGAATGCGCTGATAGATTTTTTCGGCAGCATCAAAGTGTCCCTGGTATTCCTTCAGGTATCCCTGAAGCAGAAGAAGTTTAGCATCAACCGGGAACTGGGAAAGGGCATATTCCACAACGGCGGAGCAGCTATCCAGCAAGCCACTGTCGTGGTAAACTTCAGCCAACAGTTCATAGGCTCGGGGGGAATCTCCGTTAGAAAGGCTAATGGCGGTTTTCAGTTCGCCGGCCGCCTGGATGCTGCGGGAATTCTTAAGGAGCAATTCACCAAACCAGAGTCGAGCCTGTGTCAGGGAGGGAGCCTTTTCTGTAGCGGCACGAGCCAGTTCAAGGGAAGCCGATTCGTTACCGGCCATATACACCACTCGGCTTTCCAGGTAGGCAGCCAGACCCGTTCCTGGATAACGCCCCTGCAACTTACCAGTCAACAGGGCAAGACGGTCCTTCTGATTTTCAGTCAGGGCAACCCCATTGGTCGCCATATCAAAGAGGATGTTCACCCCACCCCAGATAGCATTCAGCAAATCAGGGTAGAGAACAACAACGCCATCGTAGATGTCGTAAGCCGAAGAAAGGGCTCCGGCGCGAGAAAGTTCAGCGGCACGACGCAGTTCAGTCTGAACCTGAACAGGCAGCTTTGTTACCGAGGAGTTAAAATCGGGAGCATCGCCCAACAGAACCGTCGAACCGACAGGCAATCCGTAGGGGACGGCCGGAACAGAAACCTTAGACGGGCCGTAGATCTCGTACACGCGAAAGCCCACAAAAGCAAGAAGGGCTCCACAACACAATGTCAAAAAGAGATAGGCAGCCTTGCGGGCAGCATTATTGGAATTGGACATCTGATTCCAAGCCTCGGTTAGAGTTCCAGGAAGTCAGCCAGCTTTTCCTTATGCTCCTTGCTCTTCTGAAGGCGACGGAGCGTCTTGTTCTTGATCTGGCGGACACGTTCACGAGAGAGTTTCAGGTCTTCGCCAATATCCTTCAAGGTCGTATCTTCTACGGTATCGAGACCGTAGAACATGCGAAGAATTTCTTCTTCACGCTGAGGCAGGCTAGACAAGGTTTCCTGGATGAGCTTGCGGCGTTCATCCTTTTCCATGTCCTCATCCTGGTTACCATCGGTACCCAGAACATCCATCAGGGTGCTTACAGATTCGCTAGAACTGGAAACAGTGGAACTGTCACCAATGGGAGCATCCAGAGAGATGTCCACAATCTTTTCCATGACTTCGACAATGTCTTTTTCGAAGGGGGAAAATTCTTCCATGGCGATGGTGCGATCGTAGTCGCCATCGTTCTGCATAAGGGCACGCTTGAAGCGGTTTACAAGAGCGAGCTTGTTAGGCGGAATTCGGACCGCGCCCACCTGTTCAAACAAAGCCTTCTGGATTGACTGGCGAATCCACCACACGGCGTAGCTGATGAACTTGACATCCTTGTCCATATCAAAACGCTTAGCCGCCTTGAAAAGGCCCAGATTGCCTTCGTTAATAAGATCGAGCAGAGAAAGACCACGGCCCTGGTACTTACGGGCCACACTGACCACAAAGCGAAGGTTGCCGCGAATCAGGCGCTGCAGAGCGGACTTGCGAATTTCCTCTGTAGCCCCGGTCTTGATAATCGAAAGCAGAGCCGACTCCTCCTGCGGGGTAAGAGTCGGGAAACGATTCAAGTCCCGGAAATATAGTGCTTCGTTTGCATCACTCATAAGATCACCTATCAATCCATTTTTATTCATCGCGGGCAAAAGCCCTTGAAGTTGAACAAATATGTTTTTTTATACGGATTCTGTCAATTTACCCAAGGTCAAATTACGCAATTTGTCGTACGGATAAATTCCCGAATTATGTCCATCGCTAAAAGTAAGGCTAGCCGCATAGCGTCCTACGGACTGTACCTTCAAAAGAGCGATATCAGCAGGGACAGAAGCGTCATCCAGCGTCTTTACACCCGTATGTTCATCCACACACAGGGCGCAGGGGCAGGCACAACGCAAATCACGGGCAGAGCAAGCCCCACGGGTACCATCATTCCATTCCACGCCCAGTTTTCCATCTGCAGTTCTAAAGAATTTTTTCGGTTGCAACATTTAGCACTCCTTAGACCATCTCTACCGGCAGCTGGTCAAATTCGTAGTTATAGGACTTAAGAGTTCCCTCATCTTCATGGTCAAATACAGAAATCGTACGGACCATGGCATCGGCCACCTGCATAAAGACCTTTGCCGATTCCGAATTAGGGTTACTCAACACGGCAGGAGTTCCCCCATCGCCACAATCGGCAACGGCCGGTTCCAGAGGCACCTTCCCGATCAGGGGGACACCCCACTTCTTAGCGATGGATTCACCACCACCCTGGCGGAAGATGTAGTGAGGCTTATTGCACTGGTCGCAAATAAAGTAACTCATATTTTCTACAACGCCGACCACAGGAACGCCAACATTATCGAACATGGCGATACCCTTGCGGCAGTCAGCCAGGGCCACTTCCTGGGGAGTAGTCACCACGACCGCACCAGACATGGGGCAGTTCTGGGTCAAGGTCAGCTGGATATCGCCTGTTCCCGGAGGAAAGTCCACCAGCAGGTAATCCAACTTACCCCAGCGCACATGGTGAATAAAATGCTGAATCATCTGACTTACCATAGGTCCACGCCAAATGGTAGCCTTATCGGAATCAGCGAACATACACATAGACACAATGCTTACGCCGCCCTTTGCTTCAACAGGGGCGATGGTGTTGTCGTCAAAAACTTCGGGAGCCTTGTCGATACCGAACATAAGACCCATGCTAGGGCCGTAAATGTCAGCATCAAGAATACCCACACGGGCACCGGAAAGGCTCAAGGCCATGGCCAGGTTAGCAGTCACCGTAGACTTACCCACACCGCCCTTGCCACTAGCCACGGCCACCACATGGGCCACTTCGCCAATATGGGAATCCTTAGGAGCCTGGGCAGCGGAATTACCGGCAGCGCCACCTTCCTTCGCGGTAAAGGTCACATTCACTTCGCTTGCGCCAAGAGACTTCACGATGACAATGCACTGATCCTTGAACTGATCACGGATAGGACAAGTGGGAGTTGTCAAGCGAAGATCAAAGCTAACCTTATCGCCTTCAATCTTAAGATTCTGCACGAAATCCAGTTCCACAATATTCTTGTGAAGGTCCGGATCCTGCACGGCGCTAAGCGCCTTCAAAATGGTCTTTTCGTTTAGAGTCATATTAACCTAGCGAGAATTTCGGCATGCGCAACAAGTGAGTCATGCAAGGAGGCCATTCTTCTTCGTAATGGCTAACCAAAATAAGAGTGGTTTCTGTGGACAGGAGCTGCAACAGATGGAACAGCTTTTCGCGATATTCACCCTTCAACCCCTGGGAAGGTTCATCTAACAGAAGAACCTCGGGAGGGCGAATTGCGGCACGAGCCATGAGCACCAGACGCTTGTCGATGGGCGACAGGGAACGGATATTCTGGTTCACGTCTTCAAATCCCAGATAAGTCAACCATTCACGAGCTTTCGCCTTTTCTTCCCAAGTGGGATTGGCGGCGCGACAAAGGTTAGGGGTAAAGCCGGTGCAGAGCACCTCCAGGAGCGTCAAATCTTCACGGTACTGCAAGGCCAGTTCAGGAGAGAAAAATCCCAGTTTGGCCTTGTGGTCCCAAATGTTGAGACCATGGCCCGGGCGTTCCCCCAACAGTGTAATGTCATTATTGTAAATCTGGGGATGGTCCGCAGTAAGCATGCCCAGCAACGTACTCTTGCCGGCACCATTCTCGCCCATCACGGCCCAGTGTTCACCCTTGCGAACAGTCCAGTTCAAATTCTTCAGGACATCGGTTTCACCAAAGCGGACATTGATATTTTTCAAGTCGAAGAGAATTTCAGCATCCTCGGACTTGGAGTCTGAAGCTTCGGACCTCAATTCCACGATTTCATAATCTTTCAGTTCTGCCTTGGTATACTTGGGCTTCGCCGCTTCCTTGGGCAATTCACCCTCGTACTGCACAAAAGTCTTGTCGGCATAAACAAAGGCGGGAATTTCCGGGAGCAGTTCGTCTTCTCGAGCAAGACGGACAGCGATTTTCAAGCCGGTGCCGCGACTACGGGCAAGTTCTGCCACACAGCCTGCCAGATGGGCGCGATACTCAGGATCCAGCCCGCCAAACAGATCGTTGAAGTAAATCCACTCCGGATTTTCCATCCACATGCGAGCCAGCAAGACTCGACGCAGTTCCCCGTTAGAAAGGCTCAGAAGCTTTCTATCCAGAATACCTTCTGCAAGGTCCGCAATTTTTAACGCTTCATCAAGTTTTTCGGGATCCGTTTCTGGCCAGGCCATGTCCTCGATATAGCGATCCGTCTGCAAGAAGAACTTCTTGTTCAAAAGCAGATTACGCACCAACAGAGCCTCATCATCATGGAGGCTAATAAAGCGCTGCTGAAAGAACGGGGCAAGAGCCTGTTGAATCTTTCGCTGAATAGTTTCCGACATAGTGGAAACCTTTTCTCGCTGACTCAAAAAATGAGTAATGACCCGGTCAAGATCAGCACCTTCGGTACTAAAAATCTGCACCTGCGGGAACTTCTCTATCAAGGCTTCAAAACGTTTGAATTCCATGAGGCCAAAGATAGTATTTAATGGATAAATCGGCCGAAACGGCTCTAGCAAACACGAAGTGTGACGGCCGTCGCACAAAAACAAGATTAAGCGTGATTTAAATCAGACAGCACCTGATTTTTTATTCCAAGACAAAACATCCGTTTCGCACTTTTTTCTCCTCTATTTTCAAGGCAAGCGTATTTTATTAATTGGGAAATTTTAATTCGCTTTTGCGGAGGTTTTTATGAAAAAGTCAGTAGCATTCGTTGCATGTTCGGCATTCCTGCTGGGAGGCTGTCTTGAAGCAGGTACAGAAGCCGTAACATCAGAAACTGGAGCAACTAGCGAAACTGTTTCTGCAGAAATCTCCGGATCTATTGAAGTATCTGGATCAGCCAGCGTTTCTACCACTGCACCTTCGTTGCGTGCAATGGTTCAGTCCATTTATGGACTGGGCCCCTGCAACACAAGCAACGAGGGAGACGCCACCTACGTCATTGACGAAGAAGCCTACTTCCAGTGCACAGGAGGACTGTGGTCGGAACAGAAGCAAGCAACCTCCGTCGGAAATACATGTACCATTTCCGGAAACGGCAACAACAACGTAGTGTTCTGCGGTAATGCCACCATTGGCACTCTGGTCATTGGAGGAAACAGCGCATTGGACACTTCCGTCGCAGCAATTGTCGGTAAAGACGGCAAGGACGGCCGCGATGGCGTTGACGGCAAGGATGGTATCGATGGTAAGGACGGCGTTGACGGTAAGGATGGAACATCCTGCACTGTTGCAATTCTTGCAGACAACTCCGGCTATAAAATCCTCTGCGGTGGTGATTCCGTCGGAGTCCTGCTCCACGGTCTAAACGGCGTCGATGGAAAGGATGGCCGCGATGGCGTTGACGGCAAGGACGGTATCGATGGTAAGGATGGCCGTGACGGTGTCGATGGTAAGGACGGCCGCGATGGCGTTGACGGCAAGGATGGTATCGATGGTAAGGACGGCCGCGATGGCGTTGACGGCAAGGACGGTATCGATGGTAAGGATGGCCGCGATGGCGTTGACGGCAAGGATGGTATCGATGGCAAGGATGGCCGCGATGGCGTTGACGGCAAGGACGGCATCGATGGCAAGGACGGCCGCGATGGCGTTGACGGCAAGGACGGCAAAGACTGCAACTGCTGTGACACTGTCGAAATCACCAAGAAGACTTGGGCCAATCTGAACCCCGACATTGACTACTGTCAGTTCCAGGACACCCGCGATGGACAGTGGTACAAGTGCGTTGTCATCGGCAATCAGACCTGGATGGCTGAAAACCTGAACTACGCCGGTACCGCCAGCAAGAGCTGGTGCTATAAGAACCAGGAAGCCAACTGCGATATCTACGGAAGACTGTATTCATGGGCCGCAGCAGCCGACGTTTCTGAAAGCTACAACAGAAACAGCGCAAGAATCTCCGGAAAACACCAGGGTGCATGCCCCATTGGCTGGCATCTCCCCACAAATCCCGAATGGGACTCTCTCGCTTACGTCGTCAGCAAGAAGAACAGCTATATCGGCAAGGCTCTCCTTGCAAAGACATACGGCGGCACTGATGATTTAGGCTTCTCCGCCATGCTGGCAGGAAACTGGAAAACCGACCTCATCGACCGTTCCGATTACTTCGACAACGTTGATTGGGTCGCAGACTTCTGGAGCGCTACTGAATCTTCTGACTCTGCAATTCGCAGAAACATCGGCTATTACGACAACACCAGTCTCAATACCGAATACGAAGAAAAGTATGAATGGGGCTACTCCGTTCGCTGCGTCAAGGACTAACCATTCTATCATAGAAACAAAAAACGCTCTGGCATCACAGCCAGGGCGTTTTTTATTAGGCTTTTTTAGACCTTTTCTAGAACTGGGTGAAGAATTCCCAAGTTGTTTCGGGAACCCAGGATTTTGTCGATCCCGGATCCTTATGATCCCAGATGTGCCCGCCGTTCTGAGTACACCACTTTACCGGGAAGCGTTCATCCACAGTCTTGTAGTCATAGCAGAGATGAGGACCAGAGCCCTTGTATTCTTCGGCCTGTTCGCCACTAGCATCCGTAAAGTTAGGTCCATTGTGCTTTAAGGCTGTATTACGGGCTGCACGACCAAGGTCCGGACGGCACAGGTCGTCCTGCAGGCCAAGCACACCCATCCAGGCAATGGACTTGCCGGAATGAGGCGGAACATAGATGTTGATTTCAGCCGTTTCGTAAGCTGCTACACCACGAAGTACATGCTGGTGATTACGGGAAAGCCCATTAGTAAACATGGAACCATAGCTAAATCCTGCAGAGAATACGCGGGAAGAGTCAATGCAGAGATTTCCCTGAAGATCTGCCAGAAGTTCATCAAACAGAGTGTAGTCATCTTGTGCCCAGGGAGCCTGATTGCCGTTTCCTTCGGGAGCCACAAAGATGGTAGTCTTTTCGGTGTCCAGAGGTTTCATGCCATAGTAGCCTTCTTGCTGGACGCCACCAGCCCAACCACCCATGCAGTGCATACCGAAAACAAGGCGATAAGGTTTGGTATTATCGTAGTTGTCAGGGATATCGATTCTGATGGTACGCTTGCCCTTGCTCCACTGGAATTCATAGCTGCCCGACTTTACGCGGCTCCAGGTTTTGCCACAACCACGAGTAGGCACGGGTGCGTTCCCCTTGGCCCATCCAAAGTCATAAACTTCCTCTGCACCCACGGCCTTTTCCAGGGTCAGATCCAAGTTGGTATCGAGATTCGCGAGAGCTACTTTAAGTGTATCAAAACCGTCTGCGGTAACCTGTAGAGTTCCCCCCTCCCCTTCCTTTTTCAGGGTATTTACAGGAGCCACTCCATAAGATGAACCATAGGAACCTCGGGCCGTAAACTTCACACCTTGCAAGGCGTTCCCCATCTTCACTCGGGCATAGTACGTTCCTTCGCTCTTTACAAAGCTACGCATATCAACGGAACCCGAGCCGTTCAATTCCTGATTCACAACTCTAAAACCCATGGCATCAAAAACCTGTACCTGCACAGGAGCCGATGCAGCCTGAGAATAAGAAAGTATTCCGTTATCGACTCTTACGAAGCCAGGATTCACAACAGGCTTAATCGCCGTAGTATTAATCGGCGTATCGCGAATGGTAAAGGAGCCCACCCCGTCCGAAACAGCAGAATACTCTGTGCCGATCAGAGATAGTTCAGCCCCCTTCACCGCCTTTCCCTTGGCATCATGAACGGAACCTGTCAAAACAAAGGCATTTGCCGAAGATACAGACAGCGCTGTGGCCAAACCCAAAGCCAGAACATTCCAGTTTTTCATCTCATTTTTCCTTTTTTGATAAAAACCACAAGGTAAACTTACCCTTATTTACGATAAATGGCTTATGAACAAAGTGGATTTCCGTGGACGATATATCCATGCACAACCGGCATAGACTTTTCTATTTTAGGGGACAATGAATAAGATCCTGCAAAAAGCAATTCTAGGGGCAGAAAACCCGACAAATAATGATTTCCGCCTGACCCCTGCGGAAGGGCTGGAACTCCTGACAGAAACACCCTGGACACAGGTGGTAGAAGCCGCCAACACGGTACGTCAAAAACGCCTTCCCGGCAACCGTGTGGGCTACACCGCATTCCGCATCGTGAACTACACCAACGTATGCGAAGTGACCTGCAGTTTCTGCAGTTTTTGCAGGCCCTACAAGAGCCCCGAAGCCTATGTATTGACTCTCGACGAAATCCGTCAGAAGACCATCGAGGCCAAGGCCAAGGGCGCCGACCACATCTTTTTGCAGGGCGGAGTCAACAAGGAAATCCCCCTGTCCTATTACACCGACGTACTGAAAATGCTGACCCAGGAAATGGGAGTACGAGTCCGCGGATTTTCGCCCGTAGAACTCAAGCGCATGGCCGAGTTCAACAACATGCCTCTCGAAAGTCTGCTGGACATTCTTAAGGATGCAGGTCTTAGTTCTGTTCCGGGTGCAGGCGCAGAAATTCTCAGCGACCGCATGCGTCAAATGCTCAGCCCCAAGAAACTGCAAGCACAGGAATGGTGCGACGTTCTGGCAGCCTGCCACAAGAAGGGTCTCCCCGGCAGCGCCAATATCGTATTCGGCAGTGTCGAAACCCCCGAAGAGATTATCGAGCACCTGGAGTACGTCCGAAAGACCCAGGACCAGGCAGTCACCGCAAACGTCGCCGGATTTAACAGTTTCGTCGTATGGACTTTCCAACCCCAGACAGACAAGTTCCCCATCCGCCATGTTCGCGGAGACGAATACCTAAAGCTTCTGGCCCTCAGCCGCCTCTACCTGGATAACATCCCCCATATCGAAGTTTCTTTACTGGGGATGGGACTTTCGCTGGGTGAATTGGGACTGCACGCCGGTGCCGACGACATCAACAGCATTGTCATCGAAGAAAACGTCCTTACCAACCACGGATTGACCAGCATCGAAGCCGCAGAAGACTTTATCCGTAAGGCAGGATTCACTCCTTACCGCCGCAGTCTGAATTTCGACTGATATCTTCGTTTTCTGTTCACGAAATCCAGCCGTTTTATACATCTCGCAACCTAAAATTTGGTATTTTTAGGCCATGAAAAAATTGACGCTAGCATGTATGGCCCTTACAGCCATGGCTTTTGCCCGCCCGTCCCTCCAATTTGACAGGGACCGTATTGAGGCTGGCAACACTTTTGGAATTCAGCTTGTGTTCCCCCTGCAGGATTTGCCCGACAACCGAAGCGACCTGCATTTTGAAGCCCAGAATGGATTCAACCTTGTAAAGTTGGACAGTGCCGACCAGGTCATGCGTCCAGAAATGGACCCCTTTGAATCCTTCTTTGGCGGTGGCGGCAGAGCCCGCAGCTACAAGGCACGCGTCTACACCTTTACCTTGAAGGCCCCAAAGAAAACCGGACGGATCAGCGCCGGTGGCATCTTCATGAACATCGATGGCCAGAAACATGGCATCACAGGCGATATCCCAGTCAACATTCAGCGGGCCTTTACCGACGATGCCCTTGCCGTTAGCCTGACCCCCAGCAAGAAATCCGTTTACGAAGGCGAACAGTTCTCTGTTACGTTGGGTTTCCACACCTACGAACATTTCCAGGGGAACCTGCAGGCCACCGACATGAGCACCGGTAACGACTTTATCGTCCACCGCAGTGATCTCGCCAACATGAAATTCGAACCGGTTGAAAACGCCCGCCGAGAACTTCAGGCCAGTGCCAAGTTTGCATGGCTCAGCCCCACCAAGAGCGGCAACTTGCAAATTCCGGCATTCAAGTTCAAATACACCAAGCTGGGTGAACCCAAGGTCGTCGAAGAAAAGAAGCAGATGGGCGGCATGTCCTTCTCGAGCAGAAGCGTCAAGCAGGAATCGATCGAGGCCGAAGCCACCTCCCCCACCGTCAACATTACCGTTAAGCCCCTCCCCACCGAAGGCAAGCCCGAAAACTTTAGCGGTATGGTAGGCAACTACAGCTTTAGCGCAGACTTTGACCGCACCAACCTCAAGGTGGGCGAAGCCATGACCCTGTCCATCAACATCAAGGGTGACGGCCTTCCCGGATCCATTACCGATCCCAAGCTTCCCGACTTTAGCGATTTCCGCTCGGTGCCTCCCGAAAATGACATCTCCAAGAAGATCGTTGGAAACAAGGTGGTCACCAGCAAGAGCATAAAAGTCTTCCTTTACCCCAAGAAGAAGGGCGAATTCACCATCCCCGAAATCAAGTACAGCTGGTTCAATCCAAGCAAGAAGAAATACGAAACCGCAGTGGCTGGCCCCTGGAATATCGAAGTAGAAAAGGGCGACGCTTCTGCAGAAGCCATGTTCCAGGCACCTGTAGCCAACGTATCGAACGGTCCCGCCCCAGTTCAGAAGAAAGAGATCGAGGCTCTGGGCAGCGACATCCGTTTCATTCATAAAATTAGCGGTACCGCTTCGAGTCAAGCCCCTTACAAGAACGTCCTCTACTGGATTCTCTTTGCAGCGGCCCTTCCCTTCTACTTCATTGTCACCTTGGCCATCAAGCGTAAGCGCAAACTCAGCAGCAACCAGGCCCTGGTTCGCAAGGGCAAGGCTAGCAAGCAGCTGAAGGCCCGCTTTGCCAACGCCAATGCCGCACTGCAAAAGGGCGACGCCAAGGCTCTCTACGCCGCTCTAGAAAACGGTCTGGTAGATTACCTTAGCGACTTGACCAACGCAGAATTCAGGGGCATGACCCGTCCCCAGATGAAGCAGGAACTGGAAAGCCGCGGCGTCTCTGCCGAAACCATTTCCGCCATTGACAGCTGGCTTGAAAAATGCGCCTTCGCACGTTTCGCCCCGGTCAGTCCCTCCGCCGAAGAACAGAAGAAAATGCTCGCGGACGTGGAAAAACTTTGCGAAAGTCTGAACGGGCTGAAGTAAGGCCAAAAGAGGTTTTATAAAATGAAGAATATTTTTAAAGTCTGGTTTTTAGCAGCCCTCTGTATTGCAAGTCTGGGAATAGCTAGTGCAGCACCTACCGCCTGCGCCGGCATCGAGGCCGGAACAAAAGCCTACAACGAAGGCGATTTCGAACGAGCCATCGACGAATGGCGCACCTGCAACGACAGCTACGAAGAACAAGGCATCCAGGACGCCGACTTGTTGTACAATCTGGGAAACGCCTATTTCCGTAGCGCAAAGTTGGGTTATGCCATCTATTACTTTAAAAGCGCCCTACGCCTACGTCCCAACGATGCCGACGTCCAGCACAATCTGGCCTATGCCCAGGCTATGACCAAGGACAAGGTTGATGAAGACGACGAAGAGAACCCGCTGTTGGCAGGTCTCTTCAAGGCCCACCATGCCCTTTCCCTGAAAGCTCAGATGTTCGCCCTGTTAGGTATTTTCTGGCTCATCATGCTGGCAGCCATCGTCCGCAAGGTTTCCACCAGCGAAAAGACCAAGAATATCTTTATCGGGTTCATTTTCGTGCTCACCGCCATTTTCAGCATCATCGGAGCAAGCGCTGGCTACAAGATCATTGTTGCCGAAACCGAAATTACCGGAGTCGTTACCGCAGCCGATGCCGACGTCACCAGCGCACCTAACGACAAGGCCCAAACCTTGAATACCCTTTCTGAAGGAACCTCCTTCGAAGTTCTTTCGGAACAAGGCCGTTTCGTAGAAATCCGCCTCGGCGAAAAGGTCAAGGGGTTTGTAAAGCGTAGCGAAATAGGCATCGTCCGCTAAGCATTCGATTCACAAAAAATATCTAAACAGAAAACGCGGGGCATCTCCCGCGTTTTTTAGTTATACGATCCAGCCGCCACCGACGACCATGTCGCCATCATAGAATACGGCACACTGCCCCGGAGTCACGGCAAATAGCGGTTCCATAAAGCGGGCGATAGCTTTCCCGTCTTCAAGGATGCTTACCTCGCAAGACACAGGACGTTGCCTATAACGCACCATGCCCTCGCAGCGGAATACATCACCGGGCTTTACCGCCCCTCCATGCCACACGCAGTTTTCAATCTGCACCATGTCGGCACTTACGGCAGCCTTGTCGGCAGTCACCACAATGTCCCCTGTTTCCGGATTCACGTTCCGCACAAAGGCAGGCACGCCCAAAGCGACTCCAAGCCCTTTACGCTGACCGACCGTATAACGATGGAAACCGTCATGTTTGCGAAGCACCTTGCCCTCTTCCGTAACAAAGTTTCCGCCACGGGTCATTTGGCCATAACGGTCCGTCAAGAAGTTTGTATAGTCTTCGCCATAAATATCAAAGCAGATATCCTGGCTATCGCTGGCACTGGCATTTACGAAACCATGTTGGGAGGCAATTTCACGAACCTGGGACTTAACAAAACCTCCGAGAGGAGTAAGCACACGGGCACGCGACTCGTCGGGAACACCGAAAAGGAAATAGCTTTGGTCCTTACCTACGTCAAGTCCCTTAAAAAGTCTGCGGGCTCCGTCAACGTCCTTCATCTGGACATAATGACCGGTCGCCAAAAAATCAGCACCATGTTCCAGGGCGAAATCCATCATCCAGCCAAACTTGATGTAACGATTGCAATAGCAGCAGGGGTTTGGCGTACGGGCCCTAGAAAAATCATTGTGGCAACGTTTTAACACACGTTCCGTAAAGGCGTCATCACAAACAGCCACATGATGCTCAATTCCCAATCTATCAGCCACGGAGCGAGCCTTCAAAACGCTCTCATCTTTTTCGGGATCATAAGCGCGAGAAGCCTCGGCCAAGGGAGGCAACACTCGCAAGGTCACACCAAAAACTTCGTACCCCTGTTCCTGCAACAAAAGCGCCGCCACCGAGGAATCCACACCTCCGCTCATTCCAACAGCTACTCTTTGCTTTGCCATAATTACATCCTTTAAAACAATGTGCGCCCCCGAAGAGGCGCCTCATATTTTTTAATTGAATCGCAGCATCAGCGCAATTTCAAACTGCAGAATCTGACGCAGGTGAGGAGTTTCGTCATCCAGCTTTTCATGAATCTGGCGGTACTCGACGTAAGAACTCATAGAGGCCATCTTATTGAACTGATAGCTGGCTGCAGGACGCAGGAACCATTCGTGTGTTCTTGAGGGAACCCTACGTTCTTCCAGATGAAGCTTCGGATTATACACCGTCAGAGTCTCTTCAGTTCCTGTCGTGGGAGCCACATAAGACCACTGTCTAAAGACACCATCAGAAGTACCGCTTTCGGGAGCCCACATGTCATAACCTTCGTTGGGAACGTATTCCTTACGAATAGTCTTCTTGTAGTCGTAACCGGCGGTGAACTTCAAGTCGATAGAATTCTTGAACTTGTAGAACCACTTCCAGATCTTAAGAACCTTGTCTAGCTTAAGAGGATAGGTAACGGTAAAGTCGTCACCAATATTGAAGGCGAAGTCGTTATACAGGGCCGTATGAATCCAGGGCGTTTCCCAGAAATAGTCCGTCGTATCGCGAGAGCTTCCGCCACTGCAATCCTGATTTTCAGGAGCCCAGCTGGTACAGCTGACCACTTCTTCCTTGGGGCGACGATCCGTGCTCTCAATCTTCATGCGGACCGCATTTTCGATACGCATATTGTTCTGGAGCAAGAAGGTAATCTTGACCAGCGGATTGAAGTTAAGCGTCTGACTCCAGGAATCTTCTGCACTCTGGAACGGATGAACCGTCGTTGTGTAGGAGTAGTCGAAACGATGAGATGTAGAAACACTCTTGAAATCATTCAGGAACGAAACTCTCTGGGCGAAGTTGGGAACAGTCACACCGACACCAATCTTCGGCCACAACGTGGTGGTATCGATATACAGCGGGTATTCACGAGACTGGGAGAAATCTTCCTTCCACTGCAAATCGCCCGTCACACCGATATCCCAAATCGGCAAGGTAATTCCCGTACCCACCTGGAACTGGCGGGAAACGGCATGTCTAAAGTTCCCCTGATAAACCAGAGTATCCACTTCATGGTTACGATACTGGGCAAACCTGCGGAAATCATCGCGATGGTCAAGTCCCATGTCGCCAGTTACGATATTGTAGAGTCCGCGGTTCCTATAGCCATTGCCAAGACCGAGACCGTACAGATAATACTGCAGCGGAGTCACACCCTGATCTTCATAAAGCTGAGACAAGGTGAAGTTTTCACCCACGGTGTTTGTGCTTGCAGTCCAGTTGAAACGAATTTCACGCCACTTGATCTTTTCCAGGGCGCTGGCCACGGCATTTTCCTTGCCAAAGCTCTGAGCCAAATCCAAAATCCTGAAGGTGGGAGAAAATTCGAATCGGTTGGTCTGAGAAATAGTCCAGTAGTTCTTTTCGATCATGGTTTCATCCCTAAAGGAGAAATCATCGGGAATCGTTTTCTGCTGGCTAAAGTCAGAGGTGAAATTCGTGGTAAACGGAATGAAGGGAATCAGCCTGGGGTTAAAGCCGATTCTAAACTGCTGACTACGAGCACGTTCGTTACGAAGAATACCATAGGAACGGCCATATTCCCTGTGGCCCACACTATCCACCTTGTAGAAGCGGGTGCTATCATACAGGATTTCATAGGAGTCGGGATTCTGCATATCGACCACCCAGTCCTCACCCAAGGTATCGCCATCGGCAGAAAGCTTCGGTCTAGGAATGGTGTCGTAAGGAATGACAAGCACACTATCAGAAGAAATGTAGACCTTGCGATCAGTATGATCGAAATCAAAGACATAATCGCTGGCAAAGAGGCCGCCGTCTCTTGAAGTAAAGAAGTTCTTCTTTACAAAGGCTTCACGGTCGCCACCACCATACATATCACGCTTGATGTTCAAGGAATAGCTGGTCGTCAAGAACGAGAAAATATTCCAGCGCATGTTCAGCTTGTGGTTCAATTCCGTGGTATAGGTAACCACCTTGTCTACCTGGGGATCCACATAATCCGGATCACGAGCCTGGTTCACATAACGCACATAGTTCAAGTCGAACAGGGTCAAGTCGAAAGTCTGCGGCCAAGGTTCAAATTCAGTCTTGGAAAGTTCCTTGAGCCAGGAGATGTCAGACAGGCCTTCCATCGGCTTAAACTTAAAGAGGCTAAACGTACCCAACTTATATTCAAGAATCGTATGGTACGAATAAGTGGAGTCGGCACTGGTTGTGGAACGGCCTTCAGATTCAGTATAGGAATAACTGAACGCAGGGCGGTCCAGGAAAATCTGGGACATCACTTCGCCGAACTTGGATTCGTGAGCCTTGTAGTCCTTGCGGTAGCTGATACCGATGGTCTTTTCGCGAACGTAAGACTGGTAGCCCTTTGATTCACCTTCGTCACGAAGCTGCTGTTCA
This sequence comes from Fibrobacter sp. UWH1, assembly GCF_002210365.1. Classification (NCBI taxonomy): domain Bacteria; kingdom Pseudomonadati; phylum Fibrobacterota; class Fibrobacteria; order Fibrobacterales; family Fibrobacteraceae; genus Fibrobacter; species Fibrobacter sp. UWH1. The sequence goes on along the minus strand of NZ_MWQG01000013.1, from coordinate 43,501 downwards.
TCACTGGGATCCACTTCGAGCTGCTGCTGGAACATATCGCCTGTCATTTCGACAAAGCTGCTGTGGTTCAGCATCATGTCATCAGTAGGCTTCATGTAGGGGCGCTTCGTAGTGCTATGGTATCCCAAAGAAAGCGGAATATGGAAGCCGGCGCTATCATCCAGGAACTTGTTCAAATTCATGGTAAAGTCGCTGGCCACATCCAGCTGAGAAGCGGCTTCAGAAACCTTGGGCTTGGGAGAGCCATTAGAAGTAGAAAGGGTAGCAAAGTTTCCATCCTGATAACGGACCGTTCCAGAAAGGGAGATGAAGTCAGAGAAGTTCACCTGACCGCCAACACGGCCTGCATAACCCCAATCCGTATCCATATCGGAAAGGCGCAAGTCGTCTACCCAGAAGGTACCTTCAAAACTAGAGGCGTCGCTGCTGGAATCCGCAATAATCACAAAGCGCATCCAGTCAATGCTGGTAATAGACGGATTACCCACCAGGCGGATTTTTTCTTCGCGGTCTCTTTCGCCACTCTTCGGCTTCAGCTTCTTTTCGACAGCGGTTACAAACGGCGGAGTACGGCCACGCTTCAAGTCAGAGAAATCAGCCACATTCATAGAGAAGGCGTTGTCGAGCCAGTTGTCATCGTGGCATACGGTAGAGCTACATTCCAGCTTAACCGGCTTGAAGCTCCATTCGTAGTAATCGCTTGAACCTTCCAGCGAGCCTTCACCGAACTGAATGGCAAATCGGACGTCACCCGTATTGTCCTTCGCGGCATAATGGATTTCCATCTTCACCGACTTATAGCTGGAGAAGTCCTTCTTGTCCGTCTCGAAGATGCGGGTCACGCCCACTTCCTGACCCGGCTGCATATTATGGTAATCCAGGACAAGTGCCGTTTCCTTCAGGGGAGCGTTTGTATCGGAATCACGTTCCGTCGCCGTATTGGGAGACTTGGAATACTTGTCGGAGTTTTCGCGGTTATTGATTGTAGAAACCTTGATGTAGGTGGTATCCCTTGCAGAGGTCACTTCGCTCACCTGAGTTTCAACGCCATTGATTTCTACAATCTGGGAATTTTCGTTAGTCGAAGTGCGATACAGGTCGGCAACGGTTGTTTCTTCCCAGGCATTACCCACAACGGCAAGATGAACAATCTGGACCTTGGCTTCGGCCACACCCTTGTTCAAGGAACCCATCCAGAGTCGAGAATACTGAGCGCCCGACAAGATCGACAGATAATCGCTACCCGTAGAAGACACGATGGTATCATACTGGTTCAGCGGGATGCGCCACTTGCGCCAGCCGTTCTTCAATTCCTCGAAATGAGCCTTCAGCGTATCAGAAAGGTCGATACGATAACGAACAAAGCTAATGTCCGTATCCAGGGCGCCGTTCTTGTTAATGTCTTCGGTATCGTAGCTGCGTTCACCGGAGTTGTTTTCGGTACCGTTAATGTTTACCGGAGGATCGCTAAGATCTTCCAGGTCATCATCGTAATCATCGCGAGCGATATCCGTAGAACCGGCATCCGCCTTCACTTCCCTGGATTCACAGCCGGCATTACTGCACTTCCACACATAGCGGACTTCATCGGCGCCAGTAGCGTTGTCCAGACCCTTGTCGTGCAGGGCCGTAGTCGTACCCAGGTCATTTTCACCATCATACTTTTCGTTAGGACGATCACCGTTAATAGACAAGTCTTCGCTAACAAGACCAAGGTCCAGGTAAATAGATCCCACGTTACCACGAGCCACCACTTCGACATACTTCAGGTCACTCATATCCTGATAGTAGGCGCTGTTGGGGCGCATGACACCACCCCAGGAATTTCCCATCAGGTTGTCATTGGGGCGAAGCGTCATCTTCAGCACGGTCAAGTGCTGATTGTCCACATCGGAATTACCCACAGCCGGGTAGATGTTCTTGTACAGTTCCGTATTGTTGCTATGCCAGATGAATTCACCCTGATGTCTGTAATCCAGCTCCGGGATGTATGTAAAGATGGAGCGGTCCGTACCACCAGGAGGAGAAGCCTGATACCAGGAAAGCCTAGACAGCGGGTAAGTCAAGCCAGAGGTGGTGGCTTCAAAGTCTTCCACCAAGGCAGACTGGTTCTCGCTAGTATTTGCATTATGATGGCTTGCGGCAATTTCAGCTTCAAAGCGCCAGGAAGACGGAGCAGTAGCATTGATTCCCGGAATGGCGTCCACCAGTTCAGTCAAGGCGTTTACGGTATCCTGCAAGCGCAGGTTCATACCCAGCAATACGCTGGAGTAAGGTTCGTTACCCAAGGTCGGCACTTCAGCCGTGGTGCTCTGACTCTTGTACAGGGCGGTAATACCCAGAACAGATCCTGCACCCAGGCCATACAAGTCCAAAGGCAGTTCAGCACGGGCACCCAGCAACAGCTTGTTGTCGATTTCAAAGAGCGGTTCGCATTCGTAGCTGACCTTGATTTCCTTATTCGGGTCAAGAGCGCGTTCACTCAAAAGTTCAATCTGCCCCAGTTCGTAGTTTACCTCGTAGTCGGTACCACGGATAAGAGTCGTAGAACCTGCGGTCACCTTTTCGGAGCCCGGAGAAATATCCATACAGGAACTACCATTCACAGAATAGCTGGAGCTGGGATCACGAACGCTAAGCGTTGAACTGCGGCGCTTGCCCACAGTTTCGAAATAGAACTTGCTGGTGTAGCGGGAAAGGTTGTAGACCGGCAAGGAATACATCTGGGCCATAGCCGCCGAGGAGTCCACCCAGCGGAGAGGTTCAAGACAGTTATCCATCAATCTGGATTCAGACTTTACCGTCGTATCAGAAGTGGTCTTACAGGGAAGCCACATTTCACCGGTGTAGATACCGGATTCATTCTTCTTGAAGATGGTTGCGTCGTTAACCAGAGGGCTTCCGGTCTTATCATCCACAAGGCCCAGGGTCTTAAGATAGTTGCCGGCAATGCCAGACTTATTCTTCATGCGCAGCACATAGCTGGAGGCACTGGCGTCAGAAATACCCACAGAGTACACGTTACGGAGCATCAACTTGTCGATGTCCGTCAGTTCCGGCAGAGCCGCATCCCACTGCACCAAGATTACCTTGGATCCGTTCTTGACGTCAGACGTATTTCCACGGCCAGAACTATCGTCGCTCCAGCTTGCGGCAATCAAGGTATTGCGGCTGACACCGTTAACCTTCAAGATACCGGTCTTGCTATCGTAGGTAAAGTCCGTCTTGGGGTCCAGGGCGATCAGGCGGTCCACCTTCTTCTCGATAACCTTGCCATCGGGAGTCCTATAGACCGCCGTTACATTATCGATTACATCCTTTGTAGAATTGCTGAAAGTGGTGATGTTTCCGCGCTTATAGAGCTGCAAGTTCTTTGCGGCAGGATAGTCAGACGTAGTCTTACCATGAATGGCGTTCTTAACGTAAGCCTTCCTGGCACCATGGTTCAAGAAATAATAACGGTAGGCAATGAACTGCTTATCCAGAATCTGGAATTCAGACGTAGACTCGCTAGCCTTCAAGGTATATTCTTCCTGTTCACCACCATCCTGGGATGCAATGGTAGTCAGGCGCCAGTCGCCCAGCTTCCAGTCCGCCTTGATACCAAAGAGGCCCTGATGATTTTCCGAATAACCCGTCAGTTCCGTACCGGTCAGGGCCAGGTTCGTGGTACCCGCTTCCACACGCTGCAAGATGTAGTCCTCGAATTCATCCTTATAGGATTCTTCGTACACCACGCGCACCTGGTTCTTGGTACCAAGGCCTTCTTCAACGTTATTGATTTCGACGGTAATGTAAGGGCCGATCTTGCCCTTCACCATAAAGTTGGGAGTATAGTTCAGCGTGGGACTGGGCCAGAGGCTGGTATAGGTACTACCTTCGGCATCATCCTTTTCACCGTATCCCTTCAGTCGGATATCCATGGTACCCTGAAGCATCAGCTTAGGCTTATCCAGACCAAAATCGCGCATCCAGGCCGGCATAGTCACCGGGACCGTAATGTCGAAAACGGAACCCGTCTCCGGAGTCTCGTACCCTTCGTTAGCTTGCCCCACCAGACCGTTCAACCATAAATTCTTACGGCCTGCCAGATACATGTCGTTCACGTAATCCGTCAATTCCGGATAATGTGCCGACCAGAGCACGGTGGTATCTCGGGAAGCGGCATTCACATGCTTCTCGGAAATGTCCATTTCACGGGTTGCCACATCCACATCGTGGGTGAACACCTGCCCCTTCATGGTATTCATCAAACGGGGAGAAGAACCGATTCCGCCAAAAGGCGCCATACCGCTCAAAGGTGTCACGGACGGGGGCAACTCCATATACTGCATGGTAGGCTGCCACTCGGTTTCTGCAGGATCAACCTCGCCAACCTCGGCATCCGCCGCAGAAACAACAGACATGGAATCACTCTGAGACCAGGCAAAACCCGCCGTCAGAGCAACACCTAAAGCATAAAACCAGTATTTCAAATCAGAAATAGACACAAACAATAAGCCGCGAAAAAATCCTTGTAAGCAACCCCTCGGCCACCCTACCAAAAAAATACTGAATTCCGCCCTGCGGAGACCATTACTTTTATGGACAAAGCACCGAAATTTTTTGGGAAATTAGCATTTTTTTTCGCAGTAGAAGCCGCAAACTTTACAACAAGAGCCCCTAAACCGCATAATCCGCCGAAACAGCCTCAAAACAGCAGATTAGTTTATACAAAAAAGTTCCCGGTCATTAACCAGGAACCTTTTAAAAACAGTGAGCATCAAGGACCGATCTTTATCGGCCTTATTTCACTTACAGCGGAATATTAGCGTGCTTCTTCCACAAACGCTTCTGATCCTTAGTCTTCAGAGCGTCGAAGGCACCCACAAGGCGCTTACGTACGTCTTCCGGCTTGATGACTTCGTCAACCACGCCCATGGCAGCGGCAACGTAGGGGTTCATCAATTCGTCTTCGTACTTGGCGATGCAAGCGGCACGTGCGGCAACCGGATCCGGTGCAGCAGTGATTTCCTTCTTGTTGATGATTTCAACAGCACCTTCTGCACCCATCACAGCCACCTGAGCAATAGGCAGAGCGAAGACATAGTCTGCACCCACGTCCTTGGAGTTCATGGCGATGTAAGCACCACCGAAGGCCTTACGGAGAATGAGGGTAACCTTAGGAACGGTTGCTTCGGCAAAGGCGTACAGGAGCTTTGCACCGTGGCGGATAATGCCAGAGTATTCCTGCTTGCTACCAGGCATGTAACCCGGAACGTCTACGAGAGCCAGCAGAGGAATGTTGAAAGCGTCGCAGAAGCGAACGAAGCGGCCAGCCTTGGAGGAACCATCAACATCCAGAGAACCAGCGAGAACCTTGGGCTGGTTAGCCACGATACCGATAACTTCACCGTTCAGGCGAGCGAAACCGATCACAACGTTCTTGCCCCAGTCCTTCTGAACTTCGAAGAAGCTGTCAGCGTCAGCGAAAGCGGCAATCACGGCGCTAACGTCGTAAGCCTGCTTGTAGTTATCCGGAACGATGTCCTGGATAGTTGCGCTCTTATCTTCTGCAGTTTCGCAGGTAGCTTCCTGCTTGTTCAGGAACTTCTTGAAGAGCTTCTTAATGCCCTTTTCGTCAGCCTTTTCTTCCAGCTGTTCTGCAGCAGGAACCGGCTTGCACTTGTTGCCCTGAGGCAGGTAAGAAAGGAGCTTGCGAACGCCTTCCAAAGTCTTTACGTCATCTTCGAACATGAAGTGAGCCACACCGGACTTTGCGGTATGCACCGGAGCGCCACCCAGTTCGGCAGCGGTGATGTTTTCGCCCATGACCTGCTTAACCACAGCGGGGCCAGTGAGGAACATCTGGGAAGTGGACTGAGTCATGAAGATGAAGTCAGACAGAGCCGGAGAATAGCAGGCACCACCAGCACAGGGGCCCATAATCACGGCGATCTGGGGAATAACACCAGAAGCCCAAACGTTACGAGCCATGATAGCGCTATAGCCAGCCAGGGAGAACACGCCTTCGTCAATACGAGCTCCACCAGAGTCGTTCATAGCAACGAACGGGCAGCCGGCTTCAACAGCCATGTCCATGACGCGGCAAATCTTTTCGGCATGGCACTGACCGAGAGCGCCACCACCAACGGTAAAGTCCTGAGAAGAAGCGAATACCAGACGGCCATTCACCTTGCCGTAACCGGTAACGACGCCATCACCCAGGATGACCTTGCTTTCCTTGAGAACGCGGTTGCTGGACTTGCGGAGAGCGCCAACTTCCACGAAAGTACCTGCGTCGAACAGCATTTCCATACGTTCGCGAGCAGTATACTTGCCGGACTGGTGCTGCTTATCGATACGGGCAGCGCCACCAGCAGCCTGAGCCTGGCTCAGGTACTCATTCAGTCTGTTAAGATGTTTTTCGTTCCACATATTGTAAGAACTCCTCGTGTAAAATTTTCGCAAACAAAGATAAAAAACGCTGTAAAAGCGGTCAACAAAAAACGCCATCTTTAGAGTATTTTACTATATTCAGCCTATTCTCATCCGGCATTCGTGCGCGGCCATTAACTCTCTGCTTGCTGCTCGCGGCACTTCGCCTTCAACTTGACCGAAGGAAGGACGCCGCAGGGTACCTGGGAAAGCGCTTCCTGAGTGTGTAACGTAGGGCCCCCGATTTCAACGAAAAATTGAGGTCGGCACCATATCGTTAAACTTTTTCTCAAGAGGTATCCCATGACAGCATTGGGATCACGCGCCGACTTCGGCGTCATTTTGAACCAGGACCTTCCGGAACAGGAAATTCCGGAGCTGCTGCGTCAATCCACTTTCCTTTCCGCGAAGGAGAACACCGCCTTCGTCAGGCTTTTCGAGGACAAGGAAATCCTGATGGACTTCCTGAACGCAGTCCTCCGTCGCAACGACGAGGATGCCATTACAGAGGTTGAGCACATGAACCGCGACCTGGCGGTCATCTACCCCAGCGACGACATCGTCGGTGTCGATGTTCACGCCAAGACCAAGAAGGGCGAATACATCGACGTAGAGATGCAGAGATACGGTCACACTCACTTTAAGGATCGCGTCGTTCTGTACGGAGCCGTCATGGCCGCCGAGGCCCACCGCGAAGAACTTCTTTCCCTTCAGAAGCGCCGCCGCGAACTCTCCCTCGCAGAACGTTATCGCATGCCCAAGATATACAGCATCTGGATCTGCGAGAACGCCACCGACGGTAACAAGGACTACCGCGACACCTGGGCAATCTACCGCAAGAGCGACCTGGGAAACAAGGACGCCTTGCCCGTAAGCGATGTTTTGAACTATATTTTCATTAAGTTGCCGAAGCTGGAAGCCGCCAAGGACGTTCCCGAAAGGGAGCGGGAATGGATGGACTTCATCAACAACTGCGGCAGCCGCGACGAAATTCCCAGCACCGCCCAGGGCGCCATCCGCGACGCCTACGAGCGGTTACGCATCCGTAGAACCCCCAAGGAAGTTCTAGAAAGGCAGGCTTTTTCCATGACTACTCAGTACGACATCGACTGTTGCATCGACGACGCCATCAACGAAGGGCATGCAAAAGGCTTTGAAAAGGGACTTGCCGAAGGACACGCAGAAGGTCGTGCTGAAGGTCGTGCTGAAGGTAAGGACGAAGCTCGGACCGAGGCGGTCATCAAGGCTTTAAAGCGAGGCAAGCTCACCCTGGATGAAATCGCAGAAGACAACGATGTTTCGATTGATCGGGTGCTGGAGATTCAGAAAAACTTATTCCAACAGTAAAATCACAGATAAAGTAACAATCAAAACACCATTCAAAAAAATGCAATGGTGTTTTTTTTGTAAAAAGGGCAATCCTTTGTCGCTTTGATTGTCCTACATTAGCCAACCGCTAGTCCGACTTACGTCGGTCTAGTTAGAGGGCGCTGAAGCGCCTACGCTCAGGTTCGACAAAAAAAGTAAGCAAGCTTACTTTTGCTGTACTCACCATCGCTTTAGTCCCGAAGACAGCGAACAGAGAACGCGCTGCCCTTGTTGCTCCAATAGCTGTTCACGCCGTCGTAGTTGTAGCGGAAGCTCCAACGGCTCGCGTCGTCGCTATCGTCCTCAGTAGAACTCCAGAAGCGCGCGCCGTAGCCCTCGTCGTAGAAATAGCCATTGTCGCCGCGGTAGCCCGCCGGCAGAACAGCGAAGCCAAAGGAATCGTCATTAGTCACACCACTATAGGTGGTCCAAAGGCTGGTGTTGGCCTTCAGCTTCTGACCGGCGATGCCAGTCCCACCCACATAGGTGAACAGAGTGTTCCATTCATCGTAGCTAGGCAAATGCCAGCCGCTTGGGCAAACGCCTTGAACTATGCCACTAGGATTGCAACTATTACCATAAGCGCAGCTTGCGTCACTCATGGCGACCTCCCAAGTGTACAGGCGACCGTACTTGGTGCAGTTTACACTTTTATTATCATAGCAGCCGCTCCATGCGTAACTACCCATACTGGAAACATCGCCCGGGTCGTAGTTCAGGTTCTCAGCCATCCAGGTCTGAGTGCCGATGGTGACGGTCTTGTACACCTGGCCGTCGCGAGTGTCGGTCATGGTGCCGTAGTCAATGTTCGGATTCAAGTAGGCACAGTTTGCCTTGTCAGCAACAGAGCTGCTACTCTTTGCGGAGGAACTACTTGCAACTGACGACGAGGACTTCGCGGAACTTGACGATGCAACGGAGCTGCCAGATTCCGGGGCGGTGCCCGGGATGACACTTGAAGAAGAACTCGGGAAGACAGAAGAAGACGAGCCAGCCTCTTCGCCAACAGCCCCCCAGGCACCTTCTACACATTTCAGTTCGCGGTTTTCTTCATAAAGGTAGGCAGTCAGGCCTTCTCTTGACCCCGCGCAGCCAGGCAGATTTTCTTCAATGTCCGCAAGCATGTCATAATGAAGCCACTTACGGTCCTTACAAACAAAGCCTTCCTTAGTCCCGTCAACAAAGCTAACAGAACCATCCCCACTTTCTGTACAGTTAGGCAAATCACCTTCAGACTCAACGAACGAAGCACTCAAGTCATTATGGCCATTAGACGGTCCATTTGTAGAACCATCATCGCCACAGGCCACAAGACCCATGGCCAGAGCAAAGGCAACAAAGCCGGCCTTAACCGCAACCATTTCAAAAAAATTTATGTTCATCGAATCTACCCCCGAGAACAAGTTTGCATACTCGCTCCATGCGTTAAGTATAACTTAATTTACAGGCCCTTGCCAGTGCCCCTCTCCCCAAACAAGTATTAACGGACTGTACGTCCAAAACCAATCCCACAAACACAAAAAGCCCCCGGCATTCGCCAGGAGCCTTTTACCTAAAAGCACCGAAGGTGCGACCTCATCCCCCAAAGGGACCCTGCAAGGGGACCGGCCTCATTTTCCTAAATAAATGCTTCAATACCTTCGCGGCACTTTTCCCACTGGGGGTTCTTCTTGCACAACAGATCCATCATCTTTTCGTAGGTGGCCGTGTTGGAGAAGCCCTTCCACAGGCGACGTTCCACAGATTCACCGCTATCCTTATCGATGGTGGTGATGGTGTCATAGTAGTTGGAGTTATCCTTGAATTCGCTGATGAGGATACCCTTCAGATCGTCGGTGTAGATCTTGGCGGCATACTTCAGGATAGAATCGTTGAAGTTCAGTTCGTTTTCGACCAGCCATTCGAAGTCCTGGATCGGATCACCGTAGATGAGCCAGTGCTTGAGGGCCAGAGCCACGACCAGGTCCTTGACGGCGCTACGGAAGATGAACTTGTCTTCAAGACGGCCGTTCCAGGTAATGCGGGTCAGCGGATTATCGTCGTTAGCTTCGATAGACACGCCCTTACCCGGGGTCACCTTACGGATCTTGATGGGCAGACGGCTCAGGAGCTGCCAAGCCTTGGTGAAGGCGATAGTCTTGCGAACGAAATCCCGTTCCTTTTCGGGAGCCACGCGGACGAAGGCGCCGAAGCAACGCTGGTAAAGAGTTTCCTTGTCGAAGATGCAATCAGAAGAACGGCATTCAGAAAGCTTGCCATCCATCATGAACAGGGTCTTTGCAAGTTCCGGACGCATACGGACTTCCAGCTTACGGGTACGAGCCTTCAGGCGGACGCCATCCTTATAGACATAGGTAAAGCCTTCTTCCTGGTAACGCTGCCAGATGAAGAACTGCAGATCGTCTGCAGCGCGCAGGTGGTAGCTGAATACCGGGTTCTGACGGTTGTTAGCCATGGTCACCTGGTTCAGGAAGCTATCGGCACCGGGGTACGGCACCACAACCTTCACGAGAACGTAGGGGTTCACCGGCTTCTTGCTCTTCTTGGCGTACTGTTCGTAGGTGAACAGGGACTGAGCACCGTTAATAATCTTGGGGCGTTCAATGAACAGCACCTTCTTGCCATCGCGATCCTTCAGGCGCAGGTCATCGCCGGTAAGGGTCATACCGTTGTGCAGGAACGGGAAGTCGTCCACGTTCACATTCTGGTCGTCGGCGCGTTCCATGGTCTGGAAGGCATCGATAAGGGCTGCGTTGGTATGAGTGAGGTTACCAAGATAGGTACGGATATTGGAGCTGACGATAGCCATGTTGTGCTTAGTCTTGAGGCGCTTGCCCAATGCAACATGGTAGTCGAAAATGGTACGGATGGGGCAGAAACCGAGGAAGAGTTCACCGTGATCGCTGGTGAGGTGCAGCGGTTCGGATTCCATGACGATTTCAAGCTTGTCGTCGGCGGAGCGGAAGTCGCGGGTCAGGTCATCGTGTTCGGCAACGATTTCCAGCTTGGCCTTGATTTCGTCCTTCCAGAGGGTAAGCTTACGGCGCATGTCCTTAAGGGTACGTTCCAGTTCGGAGTCGGTAATATCGCGGCTGGCGCGGGTGCGGAGCACGGTGATTTCCAGAGTTTCCATGTAGGGGCGGCTTGCCGGTGCATCGGAATCTTCTTCTTCGGCATCATCGGAAATCTTGTTGACAGCCCAGGGGTCGGCTTCTTCACGGAGAGACATGAAGAACGGATTGGAAGGATCGCTGGTACGGAACACGGCGATCTGCAACTGCTTCAGGTCGGCATTCAGGTGAGCCACAACCTTTTCGAGGGGAGTATCTTCATCCAGGAAGATGAAGAATTCCATAAAGCCCTGGGAGTATTGGAATCCATGGAAGCAACCATTTTCATCCAGGTTTAGGTGCCGAAGTGCCTTGATTCGATCAGTAGGATCGTTAGGGTTAAGACTCAAAAGGCTAGCTACAAATGCTAGACGGCGTTCCTGTGATTTGGTCAATTCCATTTTTTTCCTCAGTATGATACACTAAAAAGTCCGGTACTAATGATGTACCTTCCAATTTGTCATATTTATATATAAAAAATAGCTTCAAATCCCCCCCTTTGAGCACAATTTTCAAAAAACTTTTAATTTTTTTTGAAAAAAATTGACGTTTTCATAAACATTTGAGCACTAATTATAGAAAAACACTCAAATCATTACCTCTAACCGTACGAAAAATGTAAGATGGATTTTAGCATTTTTTCGGCCGATGTCGCTCCAACGCAACTTAAAAATACTATGATTAAAGCTATAGGAGATACGTTATGAATTTGCTCGATGTTATTGCCAAGGCCAAAGCCGACAAGTCCAAATCACTGGATCTGTCGCAGCAGAATATTCGTCTGCTCCCTCCGGAACTGTTCGAACTGGATTCCCTCGAGGAACTGGTTCTAGACCGTAATATGCTGGTAGAACTGCCCGATGACATCGGCAAGCTCAAGAACCTTAAAAAGCTTTCCGTCAGCGAAAACGACCTGATGGAACTTCCCGAAACCATTGGCGAATTGACCCAGCTGGAACACCTGTACCTGGGTTACAACAGCCTGTCTGAACTGCCGGATTCCGTAGGTAACCTCAAGAACCTGCAGCAGGTGAACATCGCCAAGAACCAGCTGCTGGACCTGACCGACAAAATCGGCTCCTGGACCAAGGTGACCAAGCTGAGTCTCCACGACAACATGCTGGCCGAAATTCCCGCATCTCTGGGCAAGCTCTCCAAGCTGAAAAAACTCTATCTTGACAATAACGATCTCACCAGCATCCCCGCCACCCTGGGCAAGCTGGAATCCCTGGAAATTCTCATGATCTCCGGCAACAGCCTGGGAGCAATTCCTTCTGAATTCGGCAACCTCAAGAACCTGAAGGAACTGGTCCTGGACGCAAACCAGCTGGAATCCCTGCCCGAAAGCCTGGCCGAATGCGAAAAGCTGGAAACCATCTCCGTCATGGAAAACCCCATGGAAGGCGGCGTTCCTCGCATCCTGTTGGACAAGAAGAACCTGAAAATCGACCAGTAATCATTAGCTTAGCGATTAAAGGTTAAAGACTAAAGGGTTATGCAGAAGCTTTCTACAGAAACCGGTGTGAAGAACATTCCATCGGTTTTTTCTTTTTTTATCGGTATGCTTATTATCGCCAACCTCTGGGGTTGCGGTGATTTTATGCACCCCGTAGAAAGCACCCCTGCCCCCACAGAGTACACCTACAATTACTGGCTCCTGGAACGGACCTACCTCTTCGAAGAGGAACTGGGAAAACTGGAACCGGAAGGGGATTCCGTTCAAACCCTGTATGAAGTCCTGGACGACCCATTCACCCGATACGTGGCCCCGTCCAAGAGCGAGCAGACTTCCATCTCCATCAACACCAGCATCGTCCCCGGTTCTCTAGGCATGGAATACGTGCTCTACGCTAACCAGCCATACCCCTTGCGCATTAAGCGGGTCTACCCCAATGGCCCTGCAGGGCGCGCAGGAATTCGCCGCTGGGGTTACATCATGGAAGTCAACGGCAAGAGCCTTCTGCAAACCGAGACATTTTCTTATAGCGCCGCCTACAACACCTACGATTCCGTCCTGAATTACAACAAGTCCATTGAATTGAAGGTTGCCTACGAAGACGACACCCTTTCTTACAAGATGGAAAAGGAAGACGTTTACGCCCCCACCGTTTTCGTAGATACCACAATCGACGGAACCATCGTGGTTACCATCACCGAGTTCAAACAAACTACCGCCGACAAGGAAAAGGGATCGTATGGCGAACTGAAAGCCTATCTTGATTCCACGCGGAATTACAGCAAGCCCAGAATACTGGACCTGAGAAACAACCCGGGCGGACATGTAACCCAGTGCGTCAACATGGCGGATCTATTCATAAAGTCCGGACCCATTTCTACCCGAAGCTGGAGAACTTTTAACGGCGACGGGACTCCTGTCAAAAAGTCAAATACATCTAACGCCATTTCCGGAGACGCAGGCGAAGAAGGAAAGTTCCTGGCCCTGGTCAACGGAGGAAGCGCCAGCTGCGCGGAAATCTTTACTGCAGCCATCGCCGAGGGCGCAGGCATCCCTGTTGCCGGCGACACTACCTACGGCAAGGGCATCGGGCAGACCACCTGGAACACCATGGCAGGCGGCCTCGCCATTATCACCAACCTGGAATTTTTGACACCCAAGGGGAACTCCTACCACAAAATCGGAATCATTCCCGACTACCCCTGTCAAAGCGTCGACTTGAATTGCGGCATGAAAGCCCTAGAAAAATATTACGGGAAAAAGTTCTCCGATTCCGAAGACGATAAAGTTTCGAAGAAGGCCATTAGCCCCAGCAAACCATCTATCGGTGGTGCTTTCATAGAAAGTGAAGAACCTTTTCTTATATTTTGAACGTTGGGTTAGAAAGTCTGGGTTAGTTTATTGAGGATGAAATGAAGAACAAAAGTTTATCTATAGCAAGCATTGCTGCGTTGACCATGGGTTTCCTGATGTGGGGCTGTACCGAAAACAGCAGCAGCGCCACAAAGGAAATCACGGACCAGGACAGGGAATCCATCTATTACCAGGAACTCCTGTACAATCATTTTCTGTTAAGCGCCTATTATTACGACGCCCACCTCAAAAATGAACTGAACAGCGATCCCGACGTCTACTTCAAGGTACTCTTTACCGCCGACTTCTCCAAGGGTGCCTGCACATCTCGTTATGCAGACGTCTGCGGCATGTACAACCAGATGAGCGACAGGTACACCCGCTATTACGACCCCGAGTTCTCTGACGGCATCATGAAGGCCCTGACCGAATCTCCAGAAAGCGTGGGTATCGGCGCCGAGGTTGACGTTATCGACAACGCACTGGTATTTACCGAAATCTTCCGCAATTCCCCCGCCTATTTCGCAGGGCTGCAGGAAGGCGACATCATCACCGCGGTAAACTACCGAACCATCACAAGCCAGGCCGATTACGAAGAGGCGATTCAGGGGCAAAAGCTGGACATCATCAAGATTGCATACATCCGCGACGGAGAATCCCACACCGCCGTGATCCAGCTGGACTCATTTAACGCCCCTACAGTCCATCTGGCATACAAAAGCGGCATCCCTGTCATTACCATCGATGAATTTACCGACATTACCGCAAACGAATACGGAACCTATGGAGAATTCCATGAACGCCTCCAGAAGATTGTAGACAACGGCGACAAATCCCTCATCATCGACTTGCGCGACAATGGTGGCGGCACAATCGAACACTGCGAAAATGCATCGGCAGACCTGCTTTCCAAGGGAGAAAAACTGGCCACATTCGTTGAAGCCACCTGGGATTCCGTTCAAAGCGGAATTCAGAACAAGATTGTTCAAAAATTCGACACCACCACGGATTACGCAGAAGTCGACGGCATCGGCAAGGACCTGTATGTGGTATTCCTGGCCAACGAGAATACCGCCAGCTGCTCTGAAATCATGTTGATGAACATTACCAGCAACAAGGCCTCCCCCATTGTAGGAACCACCACCTACGGCAAGGGCATCGGCCAGGGTTATAGCGAAACCTTCGCAGGAGGAATCTTCGGTATTACCGACGCCCACATCTTTGACAAGAACGGGGAAACATACCACTCCTTCGGAATCGAGCCCGACCACCTCATCTACGACCCCGACAAGCAAATGGCCAAGGCTGTAGAAATTGCCACCCTACGCACAGAAAAAAGAACAGCCGGTTACGGCAAGGTCTCTACAGGAAACTTCGACAAGGAAGCCGCCGGAGAAAGCAGCGAGGCAAAGGTTCTTGACCGCGACTATATCCGCCGCGGCGCAGGAAGCTTCAGATTCAAGAAAGTAGCGAATTAGCACCTGTTACAGGTTTCGCATACGGACCATGACGTCCGTCGTATCATTGGCCTTGACCGCAGGAGCGGCCAGGGTCTTTTCAATTTCTCCACGGATTTCGGCAACCTGTTTTTGCAGGCGGCCCAGGCGTTCCCCTTCCAGTTTGGGAGTCGCAATCATGGTCTTGCTGGTGGGATTGATCCAGGCGCCCTTCTCGTTCTTGAAACCGAAGTGCAGATGGGGGCCGGTGCTACGACCGGTGTTACCCACGCGGCCGATAACCTGACGGGGAGCCACCTTGGCACCGACACCTACACCGCGAACAGACAGGTGCATGTACCAGCTCTGGGAATTGTCGCGATGGCGGATTGCAATCTTGTTACCGCTTAAATCATCATAACCCGAAACCACGACCACACCTTCGGCCACGGCATAAACCGGAGTGCCCGTGGGGTTACCATAGTCAATACCGTGATGGCTCTTGCGCTGGCCTGTAATGGGATGAATTCGGGAGCCATAGGGGCTTGTTACGTGGAGACGGTCCAAGGGGTAACGCAGACCGTCATAGACCAGGGCTTCGCCCTTTTCGGTATAGTGGGCGTTAAAGGAACTCTTGGGATCCGGATCCTCGTAGCGGAAGGCCTCGTGATGGCCCACAATGCGACCGTCGAATTCGGCATAGACCACCTTGCCGCTAATCCAGATAGAATCCTGATAGAACGTCTCTTCCAGAAGGATACGGAACTTGTCGCCGGCACGGGCCAGAGGGAAGGCCACCTTGCACTGGAGCACGCCACTGACGATACCCACCATGCGGCCAGGAATGCCCACCTTGAACAGGGTGCCGTTCAGGGTGCTGCCTTCGGTAAGAGCACCCTCGAAAATAGACATGCGGCGGGTCACCGGCTTTTCGATACGGCTATAGACGTAGCCCGAATCCGTCTTGCTCATCATGTGGATGGTGGCGGGAGAAGTGGCATAGCGGAATCGCTGAACGCTGCCTGTAGAATCCAGGGCGGCAAAGAAGACCTGCCCCACACGCATCTTGGAAAGTTCCACGCTATCCTGCATGCCAAGCACCAGCTTGCCGCGTTCCTTTTCGTTAATATGCATGCGGGAAAGCACCTGGAACAAGCCATCGCCAGCACGGACCGTATCATTTTCTACAATCCAGTTTCCGGGAAGCATCTGGGACTGTTCTATAGCCTGATTCAGGGAATCGATTTTGGCCTGAAGGGCGACACCCTCTGCCTGCAACTGCAGGATCTTTTCCTGTTCGTTACAACCCCAAAGGGTGATGACGCAAATGACTACCGCAAATTTTATAAAGAAACGGAACACAAACACCTCGACTATACAAGCTGCATTATCAAATCTGCGAACTCTCAAAAAGCATCACATAAAATGCAGCTATTTCAGTTAACAAGCGCAAGATAAAAAAAGACCTCTCCCTTTGTTTGGAGAGGTCCTCAAATCATAAAAGATTTCAGCGCAAATTACTGTGCAGCGGCCGGAGCTTCTGCAGCAGCGGCGGGAGCAGCAGCCGGTGCAGCGGCAGCGGGTGCTTCTGCAGCGGGCTTAGCTTCAGCCTTGGGAGCTGCGGGCTTTGCAGCCTTAGCGGCGGGAGCCTTCTTTTCAGCCTTAGCGGGCTTCACTTCAGCCTTTGCTTCTTCCTTTGCGGGTTCAGCCTTGGGTTCGTCAGCAGAGTGGGTGTCGATCAATTCCATTTCGAACACGAGAGTGCTGTTACCCGGAATCTGCGGGCCACGACCACGGGGACCGTAAGCGATATCGCTGGGGATCCATGCGGTAACCTTTTCGCCAACCTTCATGAGCTTCAGCATTTCGGTCCAACCCGGAATCACTGCGCCAATGGGGAATTCCAGAGGTTCGCCACGATCGACGGAGCTATCGAACTTGGTGCCATCCAGGAGAGTACCGGTATAGTGAACCTTGACGATGTGGCCATCGGCAGGAGTTGCACCAGTACCTTCGGTAATTACCTTGTACTGAAGGCCGCTTTCGGTGGTAACGACACCTTCAGCAGTCTTGTTCTGAGCGAGGAAAGCTTCACCAGCAGCCTTGTTGTTGGCGGCAGCGATGCTATCCTTCATTTCCTTTTCCTTCTGACGGGACTGAGAAAGGTCGGTCAGGGTCTGGAAAATAACGGAATCGTTCATCAGGAAGCTTGCGGAATCTTCGTTATAGCGTTCCTTGAAAGCCTGGATAAACACGTCGATGTCCAGATCGATGGAGTCGCGAGTCACCAGCTGGAAGTGAGCCTGGTTACCAAAGTGAGCACCGAGAGCGTAGCTATACTTATCCTTTTCAGTAACGAGAGCAGTCTTTTTTGCGGGAGCGGAACCCTGGCACAGCTGATCACAACCAGTCATAGCAAGAGCAATTGCACCTGCAGCAAGAAGCATTTTTTTGTTCATTTCATTCCTCTTTTTTTGTTAGACGAGTGGAAAAATAACAAAATGCGGCTTCAAAAGACAATCTGTAACGCATTTTTACCAAAAGATTTTCATATATTGCACTTTATTAAAAAAGTAAGGAATTTATATGTGTGGAATTGTCGCGTATATTGGGCAAAGTGAGGCTTTACCGATTCTAGTTGGCGGTCTAAAGAAGCTAGAATACCGTGGTTACGACAGTTCGGGCGTCGCCCTCATCGACAATGATGAAATCAGCACTGTTCGCGCATCGGGCAAAATTTCGGCATTGGAAGCTAAGCTCAAGGCCACCCCTGTAAGCGGAAGCATCGGTATCGCCCACACACGCTGGGCCACCCACGGCGCCCCCACCGAACAGAACGCCCACCCCCACCAGAGCTTTGACGGCAAGATTTCCATTGTCCATAACGGCATTATCGAAAACTATGCCTCCCTGAAGAAGCGTCTCCAGGCAGACGGCATCCTGTTCAAGTCCGAAACAGACACCGAAGTGGTGACTCACCTGATTGCAAAGTTCTACAAGGGCAACCTGAAGGAAGCGGTTCTCAAGGCCCTCTCCCTCATCGAAGGAACTTTCGGCCTGGCCGTCATCTGCAAGGATGAGCCCAATACTCTGATTGGCGCACGTCGCGGTAGCCCCCTGATTCTCGGTATCGGTCAGAACGAATTCTTCCTGGCCAGTGACGTTTCCGCCATCATCAGCCACACCCAGAAGGTGGTCTATCTGGACGACAACGACGTGGTGGAAATCCATCGTGAAAAGTACAACCTGCTGAACACCCAGAGCCAGCCGGTTCAGCACGAAGTCCAGGATGTGGAATTCGATGCGGACTCCATCGCCAAGGGCGGCTTCGCCCACTTCATGCTGAAGGAAATTTTTGAACAGCCCGAAGTGCTCCGCAACACCATGCGCGGACGCCTCCTGTGCGCCGAAGGCAACGCAAAGCTTGCAGGCCTCGACACCAACATCCGCGAGCTCCGCAACATCAACCGCATTATCATTACCGCCTGCGGTACCAGCTATTATGCCGGCATGGTTGGCGAATACATGATCGAAGATCTGGCAGGCGTTCCTGTTGAAGTGGAATACGCTTCCGAGTTCCGCTACCGCAACCCCATCATTAAGCCGGGCACCCTGGTGCTGGCCATTTCACAGTCCGGTGAAACCGCCGATACCTTGGCCGCATTGAAGGAAGCCCAGCAGAAGGGAGCCACCGCTCTTGCCATCTGTAACGGCGTTGGTTCTACCATCGCCCGTACAAGCGACGGTGGCGTTTATCTGCACGCCGGTCCCGAAATCGGTGTGGCAAGTACCAAGGCATTTACTTCCCAGGTGACCGTTCTTGCCATGATTGCATTGCTGTTGGGCCGTCAGCGTCGCCTCAGCTTTGAAAGCGGTGCAGACATCGTCAAGGCCATGCAGGAATTGCCGGAACAGGTGGAACAGACCCTCAAGCTTTCGGACCAGATTGCAGGCATCGCCCAGAAGTATGTAAAGGCAAACAACTTCCTTTATCTGGGACGCCACTACAACTACCCTGTTGCTATGGAAGGCGCTCTGAAGTTGAAGGAAATCAGCTACATCCATGCCGAAGGCTACCCCGCTGCCGAAATGAAACACGGCCCCATCGCCCTGATCGACGAAAACATGCCCGTGGTGGTCATCGCCCCCAAGGACGCCCTCTTTGACAAGGTTATCAGTAACGTCCGTGAAATCAAGGCCCGAGGCGGCAAGGTTATCGCCATCACGACCGACGATTGCCACCCGCTGGATGAAATCGCCGACCATCTGATCAAGGTTCCCAAGACCATCAGCATGCTGATGCCGATCCTCACCTGCATTCCCCTGCAGCTCATGGCTTACCACATTGCCGTGCTCCGCGGAAACGACGTGGACCAGCCCCGCAACCTGGCCAAGAGCGTGACTGTGGAATAATCCACAGAGTCTCAAAAGTTTGCAAAGAAGCCTCCAGGATTTTTCCTGGAGGCTTTTTCATTTGACGTCCAAACTAATCCTTGACACACCGTACCGAATAGAGCACATCCGCATCAAAGAATTCTTCCACGATGGAAATTCCGAAATGGGAATTCCTGAGGACGTAGGTGTAGGAACAGTCGATGATGCCTTCGTCACCTTCACCGCACTCGTCTACAAAGGTATCACTCCAGATAAAGGAATTATCGGCATTGTAGACGACATCGTCCTGTCCCCCAAAGCTACCCGTGACTTTCAGGTTGAATCCATTTGCGGACTGGAGGTTCTTGGGACCAAGCTTCAGAAGGGCATCCAGTTCCCCCTTTACCGGAAGGTGCCAGCCGTCGGGGCAAATTTCACGAGCTTCTTTCCAGCGGTAGAAGCGTCCATAGGTGGCGCAGTCGTCGCCATTAAAGCACTTGCTTCCCGGAGTCTTGAAGTTCAGATTCTCCGCCATCCAAACTTGTTTCCCCAGTTTGACGGTCTTGTATGACGTCCCGTCCCTTTTATCTACAAGGGTGCCCGCAAAGCACAGGGCCGTCAGCAACGAAACCCCGGCCATGACGCGGGGCAGAGACTTCAAAATCCGAGATGGTTTCCAGGTCATGGAGCAGTTCCTTTTCTTTGAATAAATCTAGATTCCATCCACCCCATAAAGCAAGACGTTCCATTCTGATTTTTCTACATTTTTCGCTCCATGGAACAGGAATTTTTGGAACAGGAAGATTACGAAGTCCGCATTGGAGCCTTCAACGGCCCCATGGACCTTCTGGTGTACCTTGTCCAGAAGAAGGAAGTTCCCCTGGAACAGATTTCCATTGCGGAAATCGCCGACCAGTTCTTGAAATGGGTGAACGTCTATAGCGAATCCACCAGCATGGACCTTTCCAAGGCAGGCGACTTTTTGTCGATGGCCAGCCGACTGATGGCGCTGAAGGTGCAGGAACTTTTGCCTGCCGAAGAACGCGACCCCGAAATGGAAGCGGAATACAACGAAGACCGCGAAGCCCTCATGAAGGAAATGCTGGAATACCAGCGATTCAAGCAGGTGGCCAGCGGCCTCCAGGAAATGGAAGGCAACAACTTCGGTACTTATTCCCGCGGCCGTCTCGAAAAGACCCAGTCCGACGAAGACACCCTGGCCGACGCCAACATCTGGCAGCTTTTCCGCGCCTATCAGAAGAGTCTGAAGACCAAGATTTCCGAGACTATCCACCACATCGAACTGGATTACGTCACCATTCAGGACCGTCAGCAGGCAATCAACAATTACCTGAGCGTCAATGGTCGCGCCCTGTTCGAAGACCTGCTGGACAACGACTCCCACCCCATCGTGGCAGCCGTTACCTTCATGGCTATGCTGGAGATGATCAAGACCGACGAAATCGTCTTTAGACAGAGCGAACTTTTTGGACCGATCTGGATTTACCGCAAGAAGAACAATGCTGATTATGCCGACGAAATGGCTCGCGAGACCGTGTTCTTCAGCAAGGATCCCGACGTCAAGCCCGGCCTTGTGGAAGCCATCCGTAACCAGGCATTGGCCCGCTCCCAGGAACAGTCTGTGGGAGACTTGGCCGCTGTCATGCGCGAAGCGGTGCAGTGGACCAACAACGGCCGCAGCGTTTCTGACGAAGACTTGACCGCCATGCTGGAAGGCAAGGTGGATATGTCCGACGTGCAGGAAAATCCCTTCGCCGAAATGATGAAGGCAGACGAAGCCGCCGAACAGGCCATGAACGGCATGCCGCAGGAAGGTACAGCACCGGCTGCAGAAGCCGCGGAAAATGCACAGGCCGCGGAAAATGCACAGGCCGCGGAAATGGTTAGCGAGCCCGCAGAACCGGCACAAGCCGCCAACGAGTCCATCGAAGAACCGGTCGTTGAACGTCTCGCAGAATTCGCAGACGACGAGCCAACCGAAACTGCCGCAAGCGAAGACCTTGGCGACGAGTTTGAAGATGGCGAGTTTGAAGATGATTTTGAAGACGGCGATGAATTCGAAACCGCAGAAGATGAAGAGGATGACGCCCCCGTCGTCGTAGTCACTTCCGCCGACGATGACGAAGAAGAGCCTGCAGAAGAGCCTGTTGTCGCCAGTGCAGCGGAACAACCCGACGCAACCATCGCAAAGACAGAACAGCCTGCCGCAAGCAGCGATCCGTCCCAGATGTCCGACGAGGAATTCGCCGAGTTCATGCGCAAGGCCCAGGAATTCTACAACAACGGCGGTCAGGGCGAAGCCCCGGCAATGCCCATGCCAAAGCCTACCCAGGCCCCTGCCGAACCCGCCGTCAAGCCTGTCGAGGAGCGCCCGGTTTCTGAGACGCCCGCAGCACCTGTCGCACCGGCCCCGGCACCCGCAGACGAAAAAGAAGATGAGGACGAGGGCCCCATCTTCGCTGGCAACGAAATGACCGATGCTGAATATATCGCCTACCTTACCCGCAGTGCCAAGAACTTCGGCAAGAAATAATCCTCAAATTCACGAAATTTGAAAAACTACTAACCAAGCGAACAAATTCTCCGGCATCGGTAAGTAGTTATTTAGTTTATACACAATAAAATTCCGTATTTTGGGACAAAATTTCATTTTAAATTTGAGAATTAGAGAATTTCACAATCCTTTTTCATTCCCAAATGCGATTTTTCGACATTCTTCCGCCCAATTTCAATTACTTTATACAAAACAATACGAACCAAACAGCGATATATATGCCATTTGGTTCGTAAGAATCGCATTTTTCAGCATTTTTGACTGAATGCAGCCAACAATCGTCGCGGCAGTATGCCGAGCTAATCGTCGCTACGGCCGCCCAGCAGCCCGGCGCGGTAAGCCCAGTACAGCAACTGCATAATGGAACCGACAGCGGCCGCCACATAGGTAAGGCCTGCGGCAAAGAGCACTCCGCTTACCGTATTGTATTCGCGACCCTGGGCCACGATGTCCATGCGGGCAAGAGCCTTCTTGGCGCGGGCAGAGGCGTCAAATTCAACCGGAACAGTCACCAGCGTAAAGAGAGTGGCGATGGCAAACAGCAGAACGCCAACGATAGCCAGGGAGTACCCTAGGGCGCGACCGGCACCCATCAGGATGATACCGATAATCACAAGCCACGGTCCCAGATTGGAACCGATGTTGGCGGCGGGCACGATGAAGCTGCGGAGCCACAGGGGGAAATACCCCTGTGCATGCTGAATAGCATGGCCCACTTCGTGGGCGGCTACGCCAGCAGCGCTTGCATTCCTGCCGTAAAAAACTTCCTTTGAAAGGTTGAGGGTCTTGTTCAGCGGATTATAGTGATCCGAAAGAAAACCTTGATGCACATGTACAGTCACATCGGTAATGCCAGCATCCATAAGGATCGCCTTGGCCACATCGGCACCGGTCAGGCCGCTGGAAATATTCACTTTCTGCCCTGCGTTAAAGCGGGACTTCACCATCCACGAAACAATGCCGGAAAGGGCAAGGGTTACCACCAGGATGGACATATATAGGGGATCAAACATCATATTTTATACCTCTACCCTAAATGTACAAAACGCGGACTCCATAAACACGGCCCGCGTCATTATTTTTTCGTAAGTGGCTACATGTCGCCAGTCTTCAGCGGAGTCTTGTCGCGAATGCGGGTTAGCACCAGCCCCAGCAGCATATAGAACACTGCCTGCAGCGCCAGGGGGTACAGCAAGGCCGAAGCCTCGTAAATGTCGGCACCACGCTGTTGAATGCTAAGCCAGGCCGGTACCGCAAAAGTGGAAGGCAGCAAAGCCGACAGCCCCACCATCCAACTGGGAACAAGGTAACTGGGCCAGCTGAAATTCGCCAGGAACAGAATGGGAATACTCATGTAGAGGAAAATCTGCATACTGGTTTCACGACGGAGGAATACCTGGGAAAGCACCATGCCGAAATTGATGGTGCTAAACAGAAACACCACGGCAAAAGCAATCATAGGTAGGAGTTGACCGCGACGGGGGAAGTCAAACAGATTATAGACCACGAAATGGTAGAACAGGATAAAGCTACAATAGTGCAAGAAGTACGCCAGGGAACGACCAAAATAGCGGTAGGGCAACTCCTCATTTTCTACGGCGGCTTCGCGATATTTCTTGCGGAACTTGCGGTGGGCGCGGGCACCACCCAGAACACAGATACCGATCACCAGAGTCTGCTGCAAGATCAACACCAATACACTGGGAACCACATAATTGGAATAGCTACCCGTGTTGTTATACAACGTCTGGATGCTCAGGGGCGTAGGGTCGCGCATGGCCATGGCCTTGGCGGCAGGCACCTTCTTGCCCAAGGCAATTCGCTTCACCTTGGTGGTAGCGCCAACAGTCAAGGCACAAGTGGTAAAGGCTGTTCCGATATTTCCGTGGAGCATCACGTAGGCGCCATGGGTGAACACATTCACGTTCACACTGCCGCCGTTGCGCAAGGTCTTTTCCATGTCCTTGGGAATAACCATGAAGCCGTAAATCTTTTCGTCGGCAAGAGCTTCTTCCGCCTCACGCATATCAGAGAAGATATAGCGCACGTCGATCTGCTGGGCCGATGCCGACATCTGTGTCAGCTGGCGAGACATAACCGTATGGTCCATATCCACCACGGCCACAGGCACCTTAGACACCGTCTGGTTCATGTAAGGCGTGGGATAATAAAAAGCATACAGGATACCGGCCACCACCAACAGCAAGACAGCGGCAGCATCCGTGTAGAAAAGTTTCCATTCAGCAAAGGCAACCTTGATGAGTCGGGCAAACAATTCAAACATTTATTTAGCCTCCTCCATCTCGTCGCCCATAATGCTTACGGAGCGCAGGTTAAGTTCCCGTTCACGTTCAGCCCTCTTTTTCCAGCGAGTAGACAGCATGAAAACTGCAAGCAGATGCCAGAAGAGAGCCATCCCCAAAAGGATCTCGATGGAATTCCAGGCATGAGCCTTTCCTGCAGCCCCAAGCAACATACAGGACTGCACCTTCAGAATGTGAGTCAGAGGCAGGCAGAAGGCAAAGCAGCGAACGGCAAAGGGCATAGCCATAATGGGGAACGTCTGACCGGCAAAGGCAAAGGCAGGGCCCGCAATCACGCCAGCCGCACTGGTAGACATGCGCATGTTTCCGGTAAGGCCAACAAACGCCGCACCGACACCATTACAGGCAAACACCATGGCCACCTGGCCACCGGCAGTCATAATGAACTCGTCCAAGGTCATAGGCGCCATAAAGCGGTGGGTATAGGCATAGACACCGATCATGGCCAAAGACTGGACAACACCCAGCGGAAGCATTGTTGCAAGCCACAAGATGGTGCGGGAATTACCGGCAGCAGCCAAATATTCACGTACGCGATGGTCACGGAAAGTCAAGCTGAACAAGTACACGGCTGCAAGAATACCTGCCAAATGGAAAATGGCCGTCACAAGCCCCATTCCCAGAAAGCCCTGATAGTTTCCGCTGGTATTTCCTACAGACTGTAACTGCACCTTAACCGGGTCGTCCATGGACTTGGTAAAGACGCCTGCCCCCACAGAAGAAACCACCGTACGGATTTCCTTGGTGGCAAAGGAATTGGTCAGGTAATTCTGGCCGCTGGAATAAACGGGAACCACCGGTGTTTCCAGGCGCAGCGCACGACGTTCCATGTCATAGGGCAGCACCACGAAAGCCTGAAGGCCACCCTTTACAACGGCGTGTTCACATTCGCTAAAGTCATGGCATTCCAAGGCCACATCCAACACCGGGTTGGCCTTGAATCCGGCCTCGATCTTATCGGCCAGCTGACTACGGTCCTGCTTGATAATTCCAATGGGAATGTGCTGCAGGATTTCCGCCGAGAACACATCCACCATAAAGACAGAGGTTCCTACAGGCAAAATCAGAAGCACCAGCCACAACACCAGATTGTGGCCGAAGTAAACTTTGCGAACCGCTCTAAAGAAATTCCGAAACACTAGAACCGTCCAGCCGAATTACTGAATCTGATCCACGGGGAAAAGGACACTCATGCCCGGGCGGAGATTTTCAATCTTCTTGGTGGGGCGCATGCGGACTTCGAAAGACTTCAAGTCGAAACCGCCACTTTCCTTGGAGCTGCGCCAGGTGGCATAGTCACCCACAGAAGCGATATAGCTGACTTCCATATCGATATGAGCCGCCAGTGCGGGAATATACATCATGAAGACCTTTCCCTTGGAGACATTCTTCAACATGTCTTCGCGAAGGTGGAATACTGCCCAGGAATCTTCCAGGTCGGTTACGGCCACCACCGGCATACCGGAACCAACCACTTCGCCTTCTTCCACCAGCTTCACAGAAACTTCACCTGCAATGGGAGCGCGGATCTTGGTTTCTTCCAGGTAGGCATCCACTTCGGCATTGGCGCCCTTAGCCTGAAGCACCAGGGCGTTGGCGGCAGCCTTATCTTCGGAGCGGGCACCGGCAAGAGCCTGGTCATACTGAGCCTTGGCGGCATCGGCGGCAGACTGGGAAGCCTTCATCTGAGTTTCAGCCTCGTCACGTTTCTGCAGCGGGAGAACGCCTTCGTTATAAAGTTTCTGAACGCGGTCGTAAGTGCTCTTTGCCAAGTTGGCGGCATCCTGAGCGCGATCGGCCATGGCCTTCAAGGCGGTAATATCTTCGGAGCGGGCACCATTCTTGGCCTTGGAAGCCTGGGCGCGGGCAGCACCGAGAGCACCCTGGGCCTGCATCTTCTTGGCCTCGATTTCAGGGCTGCTGATAATGGCCACAATGGCATTCTTTTCGACCATATCCCCTTCGCGGAAGAACAGACGTTCCACACGGCCAGGAACCTTACCGGCCACCAGAACGCGACGGGCTTCCATCTGGCCCTGCAAATAGGCATCGCGAGGTTCGGTAGCGAACTTCTGCAAAGTCGTTACGCCCAGGACAATCAGTGCGATGAGGGCGGCAACAACAAAAAACTTTCCTAAGAACTTGATAGCCTTCATTTGTCATTCTCCATTTCTAAAATCTTCGTGGTAAAACTTACTGTGCAGAGGATTCTGCAGCAGGTTCAGCAGACGGGGGTACAGGTGCAGCGGTTTCTGCAGCAGGTTCTGCAGCCGGGGCTACAGGTGCAGCGGTTTCTGCAACAGGTTCTGCAGGCGGAACAGAGGGTTCAGCAACCGGAGCCGCAGTCTGAGCGGCGGGCTGAACTACAGGCAATACAGGCTGAGCCGGGGCTGCCACAGGTTCAGAAACCTTGGCCGGTTCAACAGGAGCCTGAACGTTAGCCATCATCTCTCCGGCGTTACCCACTTCACCACTGGCTTCCAGCAAGCCAAGCCATGCAATCACGGCATCGTAATGAGCCTTCAAATCGGCCACCTGCAAACGGGAAAGTGAAAGTTCAGCATCCACCACATCGAGGCCCGTAGCAAGGCCAGCCTCGTAAGCCAAGGTCTGGCTACGATGAGCTTCTTCTGCAAGTTCGCGGGTCTTCTTCAAGCTTTCCAGGCGGCTCTTGGCATGTTCCATTTCACGCCAGCGCTTTTCTACCAGCAGCTTGATATTATCCATGGTCTGTTCTTCCATGCTGGCCAGGGAGCGATCCAGAGCCTTGGCGTTTGCCACCTTGGAACGGGTTTCGCCACCCTTGAACAAATCCCACTGGAGCTTGGCGCCTACAGCCCATTCCGGCTCCAGAATAGTCAAATCCTTGGTATAAAGTTCCTTGTAGGCGAACAAGGCGATCATAGGGTAATAATCACCCTGGGCAGCGCTAACCGCATCCTGTGAGCGCTTACGTTCGGTACGCAGCTGACGGAGACCGGGATGCTTATCCAAAGCCAAAGCCTTGAACTCTTCCATGGAATGGATATTCTCGGGAGCAAGAACCGGAGTTGTTGCAGTCAGGCTGGTATCGGTATGCAAAAGGCTTGCAAGAGCCATGCGGGCCAGAGTCTGATCGCGGTAGGAATCTTCAACAGCATTCTGGGCTTCGGCCAAAGCCACTTCGGCACGGAGGCGTTCTGCCTTGCTAATCTGGCCGCCCTCTTCCAATTTTTTTGACCGCTCCAGATGTTCTTCCAGATTCTTCTTTGTATCCTCTCGCATGATGGTCAATTCTTCGGCCAGACGCAAGGTGAAATACTTCGTAGCCACGTCCATCAGGACCGTATTCTGAGCCATGTCGAAGGCAGCCTTCTTGGCGGTCACATTTTCCTTGGCGGCGTCGTAGGCGGCGGTGCGCTTGAAACCGGTAAACAAGGGCCAAATGGCAGTCAGACGAGCGTTAAAGAAAACGTCGTCCTGAACCTTCATCTCGAAATCCCTGGATTCCTTGATCTGGTCGGAAGTGGCCTTCTGGTAAGTTTCGGCCTGCTGAACGGCGGCGTTGTGAGCATCCCTGCTAGAAACCACGCCACTCCAAATATCTCCAGCCTTTTCATCAATAATGGTCTTAGCTTGAGCCTTGGCCTGAGTCTCCGTCAAACCGGCAGCCATCATCTGTTTGACAGCCCCATCATACAGTTCCCCATATTTCTTTTCGTAGGCGGCACTGTATGTAGAAATATAAGCCTTGGAATAAGCGGCAGTCCCTGCGATATCGGCCAAGGGTCCCTGCAAGGAACTCAAGTCAATGGTAATGGGATCGTTAATCTTGGTAACGCTGGCGGTCAAAGTCAACTGGGGCAAGAAGCGGGAACGAGCCTCGGTCTGACCACTTTCAGCCATTTCCACCTTGGCCTTTTCGGCCTTGATCTGGGAGTTACTGGATTTTGCCATGGCAATGGCATCAGCAAGAGAAATAGGCGTTGCAAAGGCAACGGCGCAAGACGACAATGCAATAAACAAGCTCTTATTCATACCACGTAAAAAATAATAAACTGGACTATGGTAAACCACATAGGTAAGCAAAACTTACGATATTTACGTTTTTACTACACAAAACTTACAACCTATGTAATAAATAAAAAAGAAACCCAGTGTTTACCGCACTAGGTTTCCGCAAACTTTTAATGAAAAGTTAGATGGAGAACGTTACTTACCCAGGGTCGGTTCCGCTGCAGTCCAAGCAGAGGGGCCATAACCCATGGTGGTCAAATCCTTACGCTGCAAGCTATAACCCATGCCGTCAGCACTGGTAAGACCAGCCCATGCATCGGAATAGAGGGTTGCGTCATGCCAAGTGTAGAAGAACTTCGCATCGACACCAACACCTTCCTTGGAGAAGGGTTCCTTCACAGCGATAGTTTCACCGCGGTTAGAAAGCTTACCGGTATAGGTGAAAATCTGAACGTCTGCAGGAACTCCATAGCTGGTACGAACAAGTTCCGGACCCCAGTTATCGATAGAGATATCTTCCAGCTTTTCAGGAATCAACAGGATCCTGCCATGGGCAGGAATGACACTACTGGAAGTGAATTCGAAACCGATACCTTCAATCTTCCAGCCCTTATTCACCGTAGTGCTGAAAAGAGAAATGTCAGCGTCAGTAGCATTTACCAGTTCCATATATTCAAAGGGCAAAGCTCCCTTATCATCGGGATGGTAATGGATTTCATCAATATAGACGGAACCCAGCTTCAGAGCGGCATTCTTTTCACCCGGAGTGGCGCTAGCCAGGGGACCCTGGGCAATGGAACCGTCAGCAACATCGATCGTACCGCTGACACCTTCACTTGCGGGAATCCAGATGCTGGATTCCTGACCGGTAACAGTACCGTCTAAATAAATTTCACCACCAGTCTTTGCAACCACAAGTTCCTTATCAAAATCGTCAACACCATCCAGAACAAGATAACCGCCAGCAGGCACCACGCCAGATTTAATGGTCAAGGTATCGTTGCGACGTTTTACACGAACCCTCCATCCAGTCACATCTACAGCTTCAGAGCCAGAATTGTAAAGTTCCATCCAGGAATGATCAGCATCGCTGTCATAAGGCTTGACTTCGTTAATGCGAACCGTATTCACGGCATCGACACAGGCATCGTTGCCTACACCAGGAACGCCATAGTCAACAGCGCTGGCGCACCAGGAAACAGACTGGGCGGCAATGCCACCGGTATAGACCAGGGAACGGCCCTTACCATCGGCCAGGCTGGGCCAAGGAGGTTCGCTGCTGAAGGCGCAGGTAACGTCACCTTCACCACGGACCTTCACATTCACCACGCCACCTTCGTTAACCATCTTGCCGGTCATGTTACCAAAGACACGACCCGTAAAGGTGGGGTAAGTTTCCTTGAACTTGTCAATATCGTTGGTCACCACCACATACTCACCCTTCTTCAAGGGTTCAGCAGGGAAGTCGAAAGACACGTCGCCGCTCAGGTGCAGCAAGAAGTCCTGCATGTTGTCCATGTCCATACCGCCAGCGATATAGACTTCCACCCATTCCAGGTAGGAGCCATCCGGAGCGTTGTACATGATTTCGGAGCAGGCCATTTGAGGTTCATCCTTGTCGCTCAATGCGGAGCTAGACACCAGGACATCGGAACCAGCTGAAGTAGGAGCACTTGCAGAAGATGCAGGCACCAGGACTTCGTTTCCGTTATCGTCTACGGAAGTGATCATCTGAACGCTGGAACTAGATTCCGGTTCAGCGGAAGCACTATCATCGGAACAGGCGCTGAACATGCCCATGGCAGCCACGCAGGAACCGGTCAAAATAAGTTTCTTGATATCCATAGGAGACATCCTCTTTTTATAAAACTATTTGGTCTATATTACAAATTTTCTTCTAGGGTCTGGCCCAGCTTGGTCCAATAAGGGGTCTTGAAACGGCGGGGATTTTCATAAAGTCTCTGCCATTCAGCCGCAGCATTTCCAAACTTGGAGAATCCACCCTGTTTAAGGTTCAGGAACCGAATCAAATCGATCATCCAATAAGGAACCTGGGAACAAGGGCACTTCAGTTCCAGAACCGCATCACAGCCCGGCAAGAAGAACCTGGGAATTCCCGTGGTCTGCATATAATGGGGGTCCACCGTATAGTCAAAACCGTTCTCTTCGCGGAAACGCATGCCGGTATCGATGGTCACGCGGGAATATTCCTCGCGAAGGCCGAACCAGGCGCGACGCTTGTACTGGGTCAACAGACGGGGGTGAGCGCCATGCAGTTCTGTCTTATACAGAAAGTCCTTCAGATACTTACGATCCTTGTCGGTCTTGCAGGGCCATTCCTCAGGCTTCATATGCCAAACTTCGCCTGGATTGATTCCCTTGATGGTGGCGCGGCTCTTATAGCAGATACTCTTGATCTTGCGCTTTACCTCAAAGTGGAACGTCCCATCCTGAGCAGGGTGTTCACCATAAGTGCGAATACGCATGTTGAAGCGGTCCAGCAACTGTTTCTTCTTCCAACCCAGGAAAGTCCACGTGGGAGAATCCAGGTACAGGTTGGTAATCCAGTAAAATCCACCGGGCGTAATCTTGGAGTAATAGTCCTCTTCGCAATAGGGAGCAATGAAGGCGCCGATCTTGTCGGCCCATTCCACAGGAATGTGGTACTTCAGCTCGAAGCGTTCGAGAAGGCTAAAACCGCGGGCTTCTGCCATATTACTTCAGGCCCTTCTGCAGATGATTCATGGTTCCTTCCTGGGAAAGCACACCGGCATACATCAGCAATTCAAGATAACGGTTCAGCACTTCGGTTTCAAGCTTGATGGCGCGCATATCGCTTTCGATACCGCTTTCACGGGCACGCAGCAACAGCAGCGGGTCGGAACCGGCATTCTTTGCAAACTGTTCAAAGATAGAGCCGGCATTCACCTGTTCCACAAATTCCTTCTGGACCTTCCACTGGGCAATGAGAGCGTTAATTTCTTCTACAATCTTGGTCACCTTCTGGTTCACGGAACGGACCACATCCATGTAGTCCCCTTCGGCATCCAGTTCAGCCACCTGGTAGCGCAATTCGCTATCCTTGTTGCTGTCGAAGAACGGCAGACGGACACCCACATTCAAGAAGAACTTGTCTGCAGTCTTGCGGTTGTCATAATCGGGAACAAGAACGCTAGCCGTAGAAGTACAGTTCAACTGAGAGGTACAGCCTGTCTGGCTTGTAAATTCGTCCCTGTAATCTGCATAGGAACCTGTCGAGAATACATCATAGGCATCAAGATCCTTATACTTCTCCATCAGGGATTCCACCTTCATGGAGTAGCCGATACCTACATGGGAAATATAGTCGCGGCCCGAAGCCACATCCTGCTTGGCCTTGGAAGTTTCAGAATTCTTCTTGCCCAGAGCCTTGGCAATCTGCGGGAAGCTTTCGTCTACGGTAATGCCTTCCTGAATTTCCTTTTCCACTTCTTCCATGGTGGGGAGCCAGGAGGAATCCAGTTCCACGCCATCAAAGTCGGGCACCCACAGGCGGAGCTTTGCCTCGGCGTTAATCAGGGAAGTACTGTCGCTAATGAGTTCAGCCCTGAGGGAAGCTTCCTTTTCGAGGGCGGTCATCAGGTCCTGGGGATTAAAGCTTGCAGAACCGGACTTCAGGTGCATCACCTCGATACGGTCGGCATTCACCTGGTACTGTTCCTTGGTCAGCTTGTTCAGGCGGAGGCGCATCAGGTAATGGATGGCGCGTTCATAACGGTCATACATCAGCACGCCACGGTCTTCGGCCAGACGGGCATTCTGATACTGGACCTGGGCGTCCCAGTGGGCACGGTCAGCGGCACCTTCGCCAAAAGCCTTGGGGGTAATGCGAAGTTCAAAGTCGTGCTGGGCAAAGCTGAAACCATCAAGCTTGTAGCGCAGTTCCAGCTTGTCCCAAAGCTTGGTATTCCTTTCACCACCGGTCATCTGGGCGCGCTTCTGGGCAGCCTGGTAACGAGGGTCATTGTCAGCGGACTTGATCAGCTGTTCCCAAGTAAGAGGACCTGCAAAAACGGATGCGGCAAGAGCCAGAGAAATTAACCCAAACTTTTTCATATCAAAAACCTGTTATCCAAAACGTTCTATTTCAAAAACGTACTATTCAGAAATCGTTACCATTTCACCAAGGAGGAAGTGATTGTCTGCCGGAATGGAGATGGTCACTTCGCGACCGTAAATCGGCATTTCGGGCAGCTTCCACATACGGGTGGGGAACGGAACGATACGGCTGGAAAGACCCACAACCTTACCTTCGATAGCCTTGCCGGAACCGCCCAAGGTACGGATCTTTACCTTTTCGCCCAGGTCCATACGCTGGTACATCTTTTCGTGGATGTAGCCGCGGACCAGGGTGGGAGACTTATGAGTCAAGGTCACGATGGGAGTAAAGCTGGAAACCTTTTCGCCGTCGCGAACATTCACGGAACCTACAACCCAGCTTTCCTTGGCGACCTGGATCAGTTCTTCCTGTTCCTTCTGGAGTTCAGCCAGTTCCTTGCGGAGGTTTTCGGCTTCATTCTTACCGGTAGTCTTCTGGAGGCGGCCGCTGCTCTTGAGCAACTTGATCTGTTCGTTGGCGTTGGCCTGGGCCACTGCCAGTTCGTTCTTCAGGCTCTTGATCTGCATGGCCATGGCGTCGTTGCCATCGCTGTCGCCGTTAGAATTCTTGAGGCTCTTCAGCTTAGAGGCGATTTCCTTGTTCTTCTTGTATTCAGTTTCAAGGTTACGGATTTCGGCCTTCAGGGTCAAGCTGCGGGTAGCGAGAGTTGCCTTGACTTCGGCCACCTTCTGGTCGATTTCTGCAGTAGAAAGATTGCTGCGGCCTTCCAGGGCGTCAAGCTCGCGGGTCACTTCGTTAATGCGCAAAGTCAGGTCGGGGCGGTTCAGCTGGACGATGGTGTCGCCGGCATTGATGGCCTGGCCAGGAACCACATGGACCTTCACAATTTCAGTAGCGCTAGGAACACTGATGGTAGTTTCGTCAGCTTCGGCAATACCCTGGAACATGGTAGCCTTGCCCTGGTAAACCATACCCAGGACAATCACCACCAGAATGCTCAGGCACCAGGCGTAGAGCAGCTTGTACTTGTAGACGTGGGCCACACCGGGATTGGTCTTGTGGGTGTTCCAGAAGTTATCGAGAATTTCTTCAATCTTAGACATCTTTTACCCCTTACATTTCCGTGGTGGCGTCTTGCATCATGAAACTAATGTCAGAAATGCCTTCTACAGCAGAAAGTTCCTTCAGGATCTCTGCAGCAGGACGGTTGGCACGGAGACGGACCTGGTAGGCGCAATCCACACGGGCACCGCCATCAACCTCGCGCATGGTAATGAGCACGTAGGTCTTGATGTTCTTGCGCATGATATCTTCGATAGCCTGACGGGGAGCGGATTCATTGGGCATAGCAAAGCGGAGCATGCCGTCAAAGAAGTGCTTGGTACCCAGACCGGTACGGGAAAGGAGGAAAGCTACAGCGCAGAAGGCCAAGGTACCGCCGGCTGCAGCACCCCAGGCGTACACACCGCAACCGATACCGGCGCCCAGGGAAGCGAAAATGAACATGATGTCGCGGGGGTCTTTAAAGCTGGTACGGAAGCGAACCACGGAAAGGGCACCCATCATACCAAGACCACGTCCTACGTTATCACCGATGGCAGACATCACCATGGCGGCCACCACAGAACTCAGGACGATACCCTGAACAAAATTACGGGAATAGGACAGGCCAAGGAAGGTCTTTTCGTAAGTCCAGGCAATAACGGAAGAAAGAATAAAGGCCAGAATAAGAGTGTAGGCCAGAGTAATCAGAGAAGCGTTGGCTGTGCCGGACTGGACAGCTAAAAGGTCTAACATAAAGACTCCGTTGGTTTACTGTATTTTTGCCCCCATAATTTACCTTTTTAAGCCCTAAATTTAAGGGTTTTTGTGTAAATTCGGCTGAACAAAGCAAACCAAACAGCACCTTTGAGGCCATTTTCGGGAATAAATCACCTCAATTTTTCAAACACCAACCGTAATATAATCTAAAAAATCAGTTAAAACGCCCTATTTGCATTTTTTTACGTCCGCCTCGTTCGGATACGAGAGCCTCGATCAAGAAGAGGAGGGCGGCAAGACCCAGGAAAATCTGGTAACGGTCCTGGTAGTTTTCCATACGGTCGCTGGCCTGTTCCTTCTTTTCGAGGGATGCGATTTCGGTCAGCACCTTCTGGAGCTGGAACTCACCGGGACTGGCATAGAAATACAGGCCGCCGGTGACGCTGGCGATTTCCTGGAGGGTTCCGTCTTCAAGGCGGGTAGTCACAATGTTACCCTGGACGTCCTTCTTGTAGGCCACTTCCCCATTGCGGCTGGGCACGGGAATAGGCACGCCTTCGCGGGAACCGATACCGATGGTATAGATGCGGATCCCCATTTCTGCGGCTTCCTTGGCGGCATTCACGGCGGCAGCTTCCAGTTCTTCACCATCGCTCATAAGGATCATGACGGAATACTGGCCACCAGTGCCGGCATTCCTGTACAGCGACATACCCTTGCGGATAGCGTTTTCCAGATTGGTGCCGGGCATGAGCCAGCCGGGATTCAGTTCACGGAGCATCATCTGCACGGTACCGTAATCCAGAGTCAGGGGAACCATGACCTGGGCTTCGCCGGAGAAGGCCACCAGACCGACGCGGTCGCCGGAAAGGCTTTCCAGGAAGGCGGAAATCTCGTGACGGCTGCGGGTCAGACGGTTCGGCTTGATGTCTTCTGCCAACATGGAAAGGGAAATATCCTGAAGCAGCACCAGATCCAGACCGCGACGTTCAATATGTTCCATCTTACGGCCCCACTGGGGTCGAGCCAGAGCCACAAACAAGAAAGCGATGGCCAACAGCAGCAACAGCACCTTGGCAAGTCTACGCCAGGGGGACACCGAGGTGGAAAGCTTCGGCAGCATGGAAAGAGAGACAAAGCGGGCAGCCAGCTTCTTGCGACGGTGATAGGCGTACACAAAGAGCAAGGCAAACAGCGGGAGGGTCAGCAAGCCCCACAAAAACATCGGTTCAGCAAAACGCATGGCAAATAGTTAAGAGTGAATAGTGAACAGTGAATAGTGAAGAGGTCTTTTGACGTGTCATTCTGAACTTGTTTCAGAATCCCATGAATGCACGAGACCCTGAGCGCCCTCAGGGTGACGCCAAGCGCCTCCGGCGCGATTATAGGATCTTGTATCTGAATCCTGCCTCACGGGATCCTCACGAATCTTGTGTTGGCGAGGAGCAGTTCCAGCAAGATCAACAGGGCGCCAACTAACAACCAGGGGTAAAACTTTTCTGCATAGCGGGCATAGGCCACCGTCTCGATTTCTGTCTTTTCCAGTTCATCGATTTCGGAATAGATCTTTTCAAGTTCGTCCTTGTTCTCGGCGCGGTAGAAACGGCCGCCGGTCTTCTGGGCAACAGCCTTCAGAACATCTTCATCGATACCTTCTTCGGGGGTAATATCACGTTCGCCCCAGCTAATATCCCCTGTCCAGGGGTTCTGCTGGAAGGCCAGAATCTTGCCATTGCGCTTACCCACGCCAATGGTATAAACCTTTACGCCCAGGGACTTGGCCACTTCGGCGGCACGAACTGGCGGAATCACGCTGGCGTTATCCTTACCGTCGGTCAAGAGGACCACCACCTTGGACTTGGCCTCGGACTTTTCGAGTCGTGCCAGGGCGTTCATCAATCCATCACCGATAGCGGTACGGCCGGCAATAACGGAATCCTTGGCCAGTTCATCGCTGGCGCCCAGAATTTCAAGAAGGCTCCCGTAATCCAGAGTCAGGGGGCACTGGGTCATGGCGCGGGAACCAAAGGCCGACAGGCCGATACGGTCGCTATGGCGCTTCTTTATAAAGTCTGCGATGACCTCCTGAGCGTACCCCATACGGCTATACTTCCAGTAGGCTCCGGTCTTCAAAATTCGTTCGGCATTCATGACCCCAAGTTTTGCCTGTTCGGCGCGGGTCAACATATCCAAGGTACCCATGGAGCCCGAAACGTCCAAGGTCAGCATGATATCGACGCCATCGGTAGAGGTGTATTCCACTTCCATGGCATTCTGGGGGCGGGCCAGGGCAAAAACAAAACAGCAGAGGGCAGCCAGTCGCAGGGCCGGCACAATGTGGCGGAACTTGACACGACGGCTGGGGACCGCCTTCTTGGCGATGGACAGGGCAGGGAACTTGATGGTACTCTTGCGGCGTCTATTGCGGTAGATATAAGAGGCAATAAGAATAGGAACCAGAAGCAGAAGCCAGAAGGCCTCGGGATTCTGAAAATGCAAGGTACCGATATCCATAAAAAACTCCAAATGACATCAAATATTCGTTTAGCGGTTCATAATATACAAAAAAAGGCCCCCCTACTTACGTAGAGAGACCTTATCTTAAAAATCAGCTCTTAAAAAAGCTTAGAATTTAACCACAGTCCAGCTTACGGGCTTTGCTTCTTCGGGGTTTGCCATGCCAGTCTTGTTCTTGGGCAGCACGTAGAAGGAAACCTTTTCAGCAGAAGTGATAGAAGAAGGCAGGTTAGTCAGAGTTTCAGAGTAGCTGGTGGAAGACGTGTAGGTGAACTGGACGAAATCGTTGGATTCGTCGGTCTTGTAGTAGATTTCGTAGGTATCTACATCACCAGTGGGAGCCTTCCAGGTCAGGTTCAGGTTCATCATGGCCAGGAGTTCAGAATCGCTATAGCCATAGTCTTCTTCGTATTCAGGATCATAGCCGGTGGTATCCACAAAGACCTTCAAGTTGGAGACCTGACCAGGCAGGGCAACGGAACCGATGGTGAATACGTCAGAGTAGACAACCTTGCCACCTTCCTTGCTGTAGGCAACACCGTTAACGGTGTAGGAAGCGTCATCGCTCCAGCTACCGGAAACCGGTTCGATAACCACAGTCTTCTTGTCCTTAGACAGAGACTGGGTGGTAAGAACAGCATAACCGTTACGCTTGACAGTCCAGTTGTTCAGCAGGGAGTCTGCATCCAGAGCGGTAGAGAAGGTCAGTTCGATGTTCTTGTCGGTATCCATCTTGCTGAGATTGCTGCTCAGGAAGTGAGGAGCCTTGGAGTCACGCTTCAGGACCAGCATGTCCATATCCTTGGAAGAACCGGTACGGACACCCACAGCGGAAACGGAATTTTCGGGAATGTAGATCTTTTCGTCGATGGTAGACTGAACAGTTTCGATGCTAAACTCAACCTTTTCGGCCACGTCTTCGAACTTGTAGGAGCCATCCTTGCCAGTCTTCATTTCGATTTCAGACGGGAAGATGGAAGCTTCGGGGTAAGAAAGGATCACGGTCACGTTCTTGGCCGGGTTCAGGTTGCCAGTTTCGGCATCGCGGTAGTAGACGTTACCGGAAACGGTGACGCCAGCCTTGTACATGGGAATGGTCTGCACCACGTCAGGAACGCGGGACACGTCGTTTGCACCGGTTTCTTCGACGCTGACATAGGAACGGACAGTTGCGTAACCGCTCTTGGAAACTTCGAAGATGTAGCCACCGATATCGTTATTGTCAAAAACGACATAACCGCTGGAATCAGTCTTTTCGGTTGCGGCACTGTACTGAGAGCGGACAGAAGCACCAGCGACCGGAGTGTTGGCATCGCCATCCATCACGGACAGGGTAATCTTGCCCTTGCACTTGGCTTCTTCAAAAGAATTGACGACAGTGTTGTCGGAGCAGGCTGCGAGCATAGCAATAGCAGCTGCGGGAACGAGAATCTTTTTCATATTTTCCTCTTTAGGTTAAATCCCCTATTGGACTCGCATACAATATAGCATATTGCGTAAGATTTTTATTGCCTTTTCGTCAATTCCACAAACCTGATTTAAGCCTTACTGAAAAAATCCAGAATTTTTTGCTTATACTCGTGATTTTCGTCATAGGCGGCATGGCCCAGCCCCTCATACATGAAGAATTCGCTGGGGACGTTTTCGGCCTGGAGCTTGGCAAAAATCTTTTCGGAAGCAACAGTCGTGACTACGGAGTCATTACCGGCAGCGATCACATAGACCGGACACCTGATCTTGCCCAAGTCATCGTAAGTATCCACTCCGGCACAGGCGGCGGACATAATGGAAAAACGATGCATTTCTTCGGGAGTCACACCGGAATTCATTTTCAGCAGCACCTTGCGCCAGCGATCCACGAATTCCTTGCTGAAGCAGTTGTCGATGAAGGAATTCACCAGTTCCTCGGCACGGCCTTCAATAGCCATGTCGGTCCAGCCGCCGATACATTCCAGCTGGCGGGGTTCCGCACGGGAAGAGGAAGAACCAAGTACCAGCTTACGGATCAGTTCCGGATGGTTGATGGCCATGTACTGGGCCACCATGCCGCCCTGTGACGAACCAAAAACGTCAGCGTCCTTGATTCCGAGGACCTTGAGGGTTTCGGCCAGGTCTTCGGCCATTTGCGAAATGGGGTACACTTCCGGAGGGTTCTTGATTCGATCAAAAAGGTAGCAGGTATAGTCCTGCTTAAAAATCTTATAGCCAACTTCAACCGACGAAGCCGAGTTCAACACATTCTTGAGGCTAAGACCAGGAATAATGATGAACGTCTTGGGACCATCACCAAACTTAGCATATTCCATTTCAAATTTTTCGGTTTTTACCGATAGGATTTCTGCCATAACGACCTCCGTAAGGAGCTCAAATATAGTAAATTCAGAACGTCAAATTTTTATTTTCGGTCCATCATGAAATTTCAGCATTTTACATTCAATCCGTTCGGCGTGAACTGCTTCGTATTGAGCAACGAACAGGGCGATGCCATCCTTATCGATCCCAGCGTTTCAAACACAATGGAACAGCAGACATTGGACAAGTACATCAAGGAGAATAACCTGACGGTGCGAAGGATGCTGAATACCCACCTGCACCTGGACCATGTGCTAGGCAACGCCTTCGTGGAACGCACCTACGGCGTAAAGGCAGAAGCCCACCAGGAAGATGAATTTCTTTTGGATCTGCAGGAAGAACAAAGCGAACTTTATGGGTTACCGTTTGAGGATCCCGCCCCCGCCCTGGGGGACTATATCGCCGAGGGCGATACAGTGGAAGTCCCCGGAGTAAAACTCCATGTCCTTCACGTGGCAGGCCACTCCCCCGGCGGCGTCGCATTCTACTGCGAAAAGGCTTCACTGCAGTTAGCTCCATCAAAAAGCATCGAGGTTCCGCTACTGTTCTCGGGAGACATCCTCTTCGCCGGAAGCCGCGGACGCTCCGACCTTTTCGGAGGCGACGATCACGCCCTGGTAACGGGAATCAAGAACAAGCTGTTGACACTGCCCCCAGACACCATCGTACTCCCCGGCCATGGTCCAAGCACAACCATCGAAGAAGAAAGAAAATCGCAATTCTGAGCGAAGAGCGGGGAACGATGAGCCGTGAGCGACGAGCTAGATAATCGCGCCAACGGTGCCTAAGTTGTTAACTCATATCTCGTAAATGATAATTTTCTCTAGGCGATAGGCTTCAGGCGTTCAGGGTCTCGTACATTCATGGGATTCTGAAACAAGTTCAGAATGACACGTCAAAAGATCTCTTCACTATTCACTGCTTACTTCTTCTCAACCACTTTCCCCAGGGGGGTCTGCATTTGTCGGCGGAAGTTGGCGTAGATGCTGGGAGAGGTGATGTGGTACAGCGATTCCTTCACCATGGTCTCTACGTTAAAGGCCAGGGAATCGAAAACGTACTTGTAGCTTTCGATGGTATCGTCGAAGCCGATGACATAAGGACGGGGGTAGCCCTTGTCGCTATAGATGTCCAACAAGGTCAAGGCCACCCAATCGTTAGAACACACAAACGAATTGAGGGTCGCCCCATCCAATAGCCGTTCCACCATGGCACGCAAATACGCCTGGGGAGTGACGCCCTCTTCGGCGGCCACATCGGGAATATCAAAGGGACTGGCAAAGCGGTCATCCACCAAAGGCAAAACTTCCAATCCAGAAATTTCCAAACCTTCCATTCGGGCCTTAGACCAGAAGCTGTTATGGAAGGGCGAAATAAAATGCACCCTCTGCAAGCCCTTGGACTTCAGGTGTTGCGCCACGATAACGCCCGCTTCCTTACCAAAGGCCACATTGTAGAACGCCCACTTCTTTCGGTTCTGTGTCGTCTTGGGAACATCATTGGGGGAATACTCCCACCACACCGAAATGGGGCCCGTGAACTTTGCAAAATGATTGAACAGGTTCGAGGGATTGAACACCAGCCAGGTCGACAGGAATGCACCCAGACAGTGAACGTCATCCCTGGGAACAAAGGGGCGTCCATCCGAAGCAAACAGGGTATCGCTGGATTCGTGATAGCCTACGAAATGCACCGCGATTTTCTGTTCCGCTGCAAACTGGGACATCATGCGGAATACTTCGGATTCACGTTCCGCATCGATCCTAAAATGGCCATGTTCATCGGAACGGTGGACGAAAATAATGTAGTTGGAAAATCCGACCGGACGTTCTTCGTTAAAATAATACTTGGCCCCCACCTGGCGCAGCACGCCGCGGGCCACCTGGGCGCTTAAAAAATTCTTGACGCTGTAGGGCGAAACCTTGTAGCGGATCGACAGTTCCTTAATAGAAGGCAAACGTTCGAAGGCATTCAGGAATCCCGCTTCCAGGTCTCTGGCGAACTGGGCTTCCACTACGGAATTGGTATCGCTCTTGGGAACCGACATGGCCACGGGCAGATCGCCCCAGAAACAGCCCTTGCCCTGATAAGACTTGATAAAGCCCTCGTCCGAAAGTTCCCTATAGGCCTTGTGGACGGTAGCGGTAGAAAGCCCCAACTGGGCAGCCATCTTACGAACCGACGGCATCTTGTCGCCATCGTTAAAACCGGCTGCGGCAATGGACTTCTTTACGTCTTCAATTAGCATGTCTATTCCCTCTTTCACCCTAAACTATAATAAATTTATACGAGCATGCAGCAGAGCAAGGGAAGAATTTTGTGGATTGACGAGTTCAAGGGATTCGTCCTGTTACTGGTGTGCCTATTCCATGTGGAACAGTCCTTCAAGAATATCGACTTCGGGATGTTGCACCTGAGCGCCATGCGCATGTCCGCCTTCTTCTTTATTTCCGGGGTGCTGTTCAGTACCCGCCGATTCAAGGATTTCAAGAGCTACGCCCTCCACAAGACCGAAGTGCTGCTCCTCCCCTACATCTGGCTTTCGCTGCTGTTCCTGGCCCTAGATCCTGTGGTATGGAACTTTGACTGGTTCCCCCGAGCCCCCAAGATGCAAGTATTGACAATCCGGCCCGAAATCCACACCCTCAAGGATTATGTAGGATGGAACCTGGCCAAGATATTCGTGGCGGGGAAATCCTGCATCGGGTCGGGACCTATCTGGTTTGTATTTACGTTGTATTCCATCAGCCTGATGTTCTTTGGAGTACAAAAAACCAGCGTCATTCTGAGCAACGCGAAGAATCCAGTCCTTCAGAAAATAATTGTAGCCGCCGTTGCCGCAAGCAGTTTAATCGCTGGTTGGTTGCTTTTCAAAAACCACATCCGCCTGCCCCTGGGAATCGAACGTGACCTGACCTGCCTTGCCTTCTTCGCCCTGGGCAACCTCTGTAAGGAAGC
Organism: Fibrobacter sp. UWH1; assembly: GCF_002210365.1. Taxonomy (NCBI): domain Bacteria; kingdom Pseudomonadati; phylum Fibrobacterota; class Fibrobacteria; order Fibrobacterales; family Fibrobacteraceae; genus Fibrobacter; species Fibrobacter sp. UWH1. The sequence goes on along the minus strand of NZ_MWQG01000013.1, from coordinate 1,405 downwards.
CATCCAGAAGTTAAGCAAGCATTCCCTATTGACTTTCTTTTTAACGATTGCGGCACTAGCCCTCTACATCTATTTTGAAAAGCCAGATCCCTGGTTCAGCATCATGAACAACGACCTGGGAAAAGATTTGCCCCAGTTCATATTGAGTTCCATTTTTGGTATTTTGACGCTGATCGGGGCCTTCCAACTTTTTTCAAAACTGCCGGATGTAAACGTCCTGCGCATCGTCAAGGGAATCCTGCGGAACATCTCCCGGAACGCCCTGATCATCCTGGCGGTTCACTGGTGGGCGCTGCTGGTGTTGCGAACCGTATTCAAGCCTCAGCTGGACAAACCTATTATCGCCTACCTCTCGATCCTGATCGTAACCGCATTCTCAATCGGAGCCATTCCCCTGTTCCGCTGCAAACTCTACAAAGTCATCGGCAAGGAAAAGACAACCGTCAAGGAAAGCCTGAGCATTAAGTGAGAATTCATATCTCGTAACTCATATCTAATCTACAGTGCTCTTAGCCAGGCCATGAATTTTTTGCTGTCGGGGTCACCGATTTTACTTAGGTTTTCTACTTGTTCAAATAAGCATCTGTAAGCGACAAGGCAGTTCTTGCGAGACACGGCGTACTCGGTGCTATTCTTTTTTGAGGTGTTGTTATCCAGGGCCTTACGGCACTGAACATATTGATTATATTCCCGCAGCAAGGTAGCCACCCGTTCATCCATGGCCACTTCCTTCAGCTTTTCCATGGGAATGGCAGACGCGATCCGCACCGCATTTACAATGGTCGCTTTCACTTCTACGACACGATACCCCCACACGGCATCATCAAAGGCTTCTACAAGAGTAGACACCAGTTCCTTGTGTTTAGAGCTATTATAGCGGGCAAGCGATTTTACGCCCAGTCGACATATTTTATATGCATTTACAATATTCCAACGGCATTGAGCAAGATTCAAATTCTTGGGAACCAGGATAACTTTGGACAACGCAGAAACTTGCGCTACATAGTTTTGAACAGCATGGGTAAGCAAGGGATTGGTAATCATCTTTGCGCCCTCACTAATTTCAAGATGTTGCTTCAAAAAAGAAATCATCCCCATGTCACTAAAGTAATTAATCTTTTTATGATTCATGCTCCATAACCTTCATTTACTCAAAATATAGAAAAAGCTTATGCTCAACATTTGCATAAATTAATCATACTTTATATTTACCAAAATCCACCATTTGTATACAAGCGCACAAAAAGTTCCGCTAATTTACTATTACACCGACACATTTCCATGTAAAAGTTCTGCGGACTCACATTTCGTATTATGCATTCCCATGTGTTCATGGCTCAAGGCTACTATTGCACACATACATTCCCATGTAAAAGTTCTACGGACTCACATTTCGTATTATGCA
>NZ_MWQG01000012.1:0-108091 GCF_002210365.1 Fibrobacter sp. UWH1 | reverse complement strand
AAATGAGTATCTTTTGAAAAAGTTCAACATTATGCGTTAGCGATTAGAAATCGCCAAATATTAATTCATAATTTTATTGATGAATTGAATGAATTAGGAATTGAATTTCCTGACTCCTGTAAAATGGCAAAAAAAGCCAGAGAAATAAATGATAGGCTTCATAATCAATTGAATTATTCAATATTGAATCCTGACCAGTGCCTAATAGATTGGACTAATTCAGAATATAATGTTTTTAGAGCCATTGAACAATCGCGCTATGGAAAATTCCTCGCAAATGGTTTTCCTTCGGTGGACGAATTTATAAATGTTGCGAATCAGGTATTAAATCGTCGTAAAAGCCGAGCTGGAAAAAGTTTAGAACACCATCTGTCTGCGTTATTTGACAGCAATGGTGTTCGTTATGAATCTCAGGTCATAACAGAGGGAAATAAGAAACCAGATTTTATTTTTCCATCCAGTGCCGCTTACCATAATTATTCATTTCCTACCAATAAATTGATATCTCTAGCGGCAAAAACTACATGTAAAGATCGTTGGCGTCAGATTCTTAATGAGGCTGATCGACTAAAAAATGGATATAAATATCTTTGCACGTTACAACAAGGTATTTCAGAAAAGCAAATGGATGAAATGAAATCTGAAAAAGTGGTTCTTGTTGTTCCCAAGCCATATATCAAATCTTTCCCCCAAAGCAAACAATCTGATATTTGGACTATTGAAAAATTTGTGTCCTTTGTGAAAGAAACTGAAATGTAAGTCGAAATTGTATTTTGACAATTCTAAACCTTACCACAAAATCGTTGGCATTCAGCTGGATGTAAAGTCCGTAATGCGGAACTACCGCCGCAATGAAATTGCCCAATTCAGGTTGGCGGAAGTTGTGAAGGAAGAACTGTCGAAAATTGAAAAGTCTTCTGTATCGGGTGATATGATAGGCTTCTCGGATTTTATTAAAGAATTTATTTTTAGATTGCTATTATAAAATCTGAAAATTTAAAATCCGAAAAGTTTTATGAAAAAGAAATTTGTTTTGTCGGCGGCAATGATTGCTGCTCTTGGATTGGCGGGTACCGCCCAGGCGGCACAGACGGTGATTAAGGTGGATGATACCAAGCCGGGTGTGGTGATCAACAAGAATAATATGATGTCTGCGGATTTGGCCATCTGGAATCCGCCTAGCCGTTATTACGATATGACCGACGCCCTGGTGGATGGCGGTTACACTTTGTTCCGCTTCCCTAACGGCAGCTTGAGCAATGATTACCATTGGAATGGTATTGGCAAGTATGATAGCACGGGCCTTTGGATCACTACGGAAGAAGAGGGCAAGTACGCTCCGGGTTTCTTGGGTGAAACCATTTACCGCGGCACCACCAAGGACAATTACGGCTTTGTGCGTCGCAGTCATTTGGCTGATGGCAACATGAGTACCATGTGGTGGGGCGAGATTCTAGACCCCAACGATCCGCCTTGGGTTGTGGTGGAATTCCCCGAAAAGAAGAACATTGATTCCCTGCAGATTAGCTGGGGCGATTTGCGCCCCAAGGCTTTCCGGTATGAATACTGGACTACGGATTATGCGGAATATCCGGGTGTGCATCAGGCATTGACCAACGATTTGAAGTTGGAGGCCAACGTGAAGGTGACTGGCCCGGAAACTTTGTACAAGGGAAAGTCCGTGCGCACTCGTTATGTGGCGATCCGCTTTAAGTTGCAGGACTTGCCGGGCAAGGGCGTGCAGATTCGCGAAATGAAGATGTTCAGCAATGGCGAAGATTTGCTGGCTGGTAACGAATACAAGATGTATGCCATGTCTACCCGCAATGGCGACAAGGCCCGCACCGACTGGACCAACATTCCCTGGCATTTCGAAGAGTTCATGAAGTATCTGGGAACGCTGCCGAAGTCCGCCGACGGTAAGCCTGCCCAGGCTGTGATTTGCGTGAACGCGGGTACGGGCACTTCCAAGGAGGCTGCCGCCTGGGTGCGTTACGCCAACAAGGTGAAGGGTTACAATATTAAGCAGTGGGAAATCGGTAACGAACTGGACGGAGAGTGGGAGGAATCTGGCCCTATTTCTGCCCGCCATTATGCGGCCCGTTATCTGGAATACGCCCGCGCCATGAAGGCGGTGGACCCCACTATCATTTTGCATGGACCGCTGCTCAGTACTCACAAGATGATGCAGAAGGGCGCCGGCATTCTGGATGGAAAGTACTGGATGGAAGAATTCCTCCGCATTGTGGGGGAGGCGGAAATCGCCGATGGCAAGCGCTACCTGGATGCAGTGGACTTGCATAATTATCCGTACTGGACTCCCAATGGAGCCAACGCCAAGGACATGCTGAAGGCAATGCTGGATGTGGGCCCCAATATGGATACGTTGGATGTTTGGATGAAGCGCCACTTGCCTGGTGTGGACAAGGTTCCTTCTGCTTCTGGCGAAGAAAAGCGTCGCGTATTCCTTTCGGAATTCAGCACCAATGTTCAGGGCTACAGCCTGTTGATGGATTACCCCCAGGCAACGGCCATGGCCATGATTTTTGCGCAGCATGCGGTGCGTTTTGGTGACCGTTTGCAGGTGCTGCCCTGGGATGCTTTCGGTAACCTCTTCAAGAGCCCGGACGATACCTGGGGTACCATCAGTATGACCGCCCTTCTGAAGGAAGGTTCCTGGAACAAGTGGAAATCTCTGGAGCCTACTGCGGAATACTACGGCGTGTATATGACTTTCAAGCAGTTCCTGGAAGACGGCTTTGCTGTGGTTCCTGTGGAAAGTTCCAATTCTGAAGTTGTGGCTTATGCCTTGGCGAAGAAGGGTGCTGCAGGTGCTGGCGACTCGGCCCGTGTTCTTTTGGCAAATTTGTCTGACGTTGCGCAGGTTGTACAAATTGATCGCGCTTCCGTGGGGTCCAAGAAGGAAAATTCCCGCATTGAAGTGGACGTGTTTGGCGAAGATCAGTTCAAGTGGATTGGTGATGGCAAGAATGCCTATCCCTATCCGAAAATGGGTCCCAGTGGCCGCCGCCTGAATCCGGCAAAGTCCCGCGATGTTATGATTCCTCCTTTCGGTATGGCGGTGGTGCAAATCAATCCCCGCGTTGTTGGGGCTGACAAGGCCTCCGCAAAGAATGCCGCAACGCCTGTAGTCCTTGCCGCAGCTCTTGAAAAGAAGGTCATGATGCGTGGCGATACCCTGGACTTGTTCGGGACAGTCACCCAGCAGGATGGTGAAATTACTGGCGCATCCATTAAGATTCCTGATTTTGGCCCCAAGGGCGGTTCCAAGACGGTGAATATTACGCCCGATGACGGCAAGTGGAACGCGTCCATCGAAAGCTTCCATGTGAAGGTCCCTGTGCCGGAAACTGCAAAGATTACCGCCGCAACGGAAAAGCTTCCGGAAATGGAATTGACGGTTACAGGTCTTGGCGGCAAGAAAGTTGTGCAAAAAATTCCCTTCCGTGTCCGCGGCGCCTACCGCACCACCAGCTGCATGCAGAACTTCGACAACGGTATTGATGCCGTGGATTGGTTCCCCGTGGTGAATGGCGATAACGCCACTTCCATGGACGCCAAGGTCTATAACGGCAATCCGCCCCTGGGTGGTTATATCCGTCATGACTGGATTATTGAGCAACCTCCTGAACTGGGTTGGCCCAACTACTCCGGCGCTTACTATGTGCTGCCTCCCGAAGTGAAGAACTCCGTGGGCATTGTCTTTGATTACTCCACCAACCACAACAATCCCGACGGTTACATCGAACTGCAGATTATGTCGGAACAGGTGAAGGATTACGACGAGTTCATGGTCCGTCTGAAAAACACCCGCGGCAACTGGGTCCGTGACACCCTCATCTGGGAAAACATGACTCAGGAAGGTTGGGGCAAGAACGTTCCTCAGCTGGATCCGAGGCAAATCAAGAACTTCGCCTTCCGTGCCCGCTGGAGTGGCAAGGGTTTCATCAGCCTCGACAACATCTACCTGCTGCAGGAAGACGGGAAGGAAGTTCCCATGCCCAAGGGCCTGAGAAGATTGCGGTAAGTTTCACGGTTTCGGAAGAACTTTAAATAAAAAATCCGGGCTGCAAAAGCTCGGATTTTCTTTTCAAGAATTGTATTTAGTAGTGTTTATTCGTATGTTCCTACGAATAAATGTTCCTTGCGTGCGTTCTTCAGGTATTCTACATAAAAGTTTGTGGTCCCGGTTTCGATGCCGTCCCGGCATATGAAGGAGACGGCTATGTCGGTACAACCATATTTCTTGATGTAGCGGTAGCCCACGAATGAAACGAAGTTTCCTGAGCCTACGGATTCTGAAGCCTCTTCTGTCCATCCGGCAGCCTGCATGATGGCTGGGTAGGTGGTGTCGCACATGGCGGTATTGAATTCCTTGTGAGAAACCTTATACATGGGAGTTTCTGCGTCAAGGGTTTCTACGCCCGGTGTTGTGGTGGAAAATTTGAAACTTTCAAGAAGGGTTTTCATTTCTTCCACCGTCATGGGGGATTCCGTGCAGGAGTCTTCAATATTGTTGCCGTTGGTGCTGTTTGACGGGGATGAACTGTCGTCGGAACAGCCTGCCAATACGCAAAGGGCGATTGTTGATATAAGGGATAAAATTTTCATCTTCATTTTCTTGGCTGATAATCTCAAAATAAAAAAAGCCGCAGCTTAATAAACTGCAGCTTTTTGATAAGGGTGCTGTTGCAACGTTTTTAGCGAGCTTCGCGGTCCACCCAAGGTCTTGCGTTGAAACCAGTGTAAATCTGGCGGGGACGGTTAATCTTGGAGTTGGGATCGTCGTGCATTTCCTTCCAGTGGGCAATCCAGCCGGGCAGACGACCGATAGCGAACATCACAGTCAGCATGTCGGTGGGGATGCCCATGGCGCGGTACAGAATACCGGAGTAGAAGTCCACGTTGGGGTACAGCTTACGTTCGATGAAGTATTCATCCTTCAAGGCGGCTTCTTCAAGCTTCAGGGCGATGTCCAGCAGCGGGTCGTGAACGTGTTCGCGTTCGAAGACCTGGTACATCAGCTTCTTAAGAACCTTGGCGCGAGGGTCGTAGCTCTTGTAGACGCGATGACCGAAACCGGAAAGACGGAACGGGTCGTTCTTGTCCTTGGCCTTGGCCATGACCTGGTCGATGGTCATGCCGCTTTCCTGGATGCGGAGCAAAGTTTCAAGCACAGCCTGGTTAGCACCGCCGTGGAGGGGACCCCACAGGGCGCAAATGCCTGCGCAGATAGAAGCGTAAAGGTTAGCCTGGGAGCTGCCCACCATACGCACGGTAGAAGTGGAGCAGTTCTGTTCGTGGTCGGCGTGAACGATGAGCAAGGTGTTCAGGGCCTTTTCCATAATCGGATCCGGGTGATACGGACGAGCCTTGGAGCTGAACATCATGTTCAGGAAGTTACTGCAGTAGCTGCGTTCTGCTTCCGGGTACACAAACGGTTCACCGATGCTAGCCTTGTAGGAGAAGGCTGCAATGGTGCGGATCTTGGAAATAAGACCTGCGGTTGTGAGTTCGAAAGCGCTGGCGATGTTTTCGTCGTCGTAGAAGCGGGGGGTGAACAAGCCCACGGCGTTCACGATGGAGCTAAGGATACCCATGGGGTGGGCGTTAGGCGGCATCTGACGGAAGAAGCTCAGCAGGTTTTCGTGGAGGAGTGCGTTTTCGGTCAGCAAGGTGCGGAAATGGGACAGCTGCTGAGATGTGGGCAGTTCGCCGTAAATCAGGAGCCATGCAGTTTCCGGGAAGGTGGCCTTTTCAGCCAAGTCTTCGATGGCGTAACCGCGATAGCGGAGAATGCCCTGTTCACCATTCACGTAGGTGATAGAGCTCTTGGTGCTACCGGTGTTCAGGTAACCGTAGTCAAGCGTTACAAGGCCAGATTCCTTGCGGAGCTTGCTGATGTCGAGACCGTGTTCGTTCTCAGTACCTTCACAGACGGGGAGCTCGAAGCTCTTTCCGTTGTAGTTCAGTATTGCGTTGTCGGACATTGATCCTCCAGTGTGAGGTTTGAGGTGTGAGGTCGCTCGCGATGCTCGCTTTGAGGGGCGAGGCCTCTTGCCAAAACCTTTTTGTTCATCGTAAAATGTGTTTTGCAAAGATAGCTAACACAAAGTACTTATGCAAAATCCATGCCATGAAACTAAAGCAATGAAGTCGGACTCTAACCTCAAAGGGCCGAAGGCCCGACCTCATACCTCAAAGCCTCATGGCTTCGCTCTTACTTCTGCAGGTCCTTCACAGCCTTGTAGATGTTGTCGAAGAGCTTGCCCAACTTTTCGGTAGGCACTGCGGAGAAGGCCAGACGGATAAGACCACTCAGCATGATGGTGCCGGTGCTGTAATCCTTGATGAGCTTCTGGCGGAGTTCTTCTGCATCAACGCCCTTCGGCTTCACGCACATGAAGTAACCGCTGTTGAAGGGCATGGCTTCGAAGGATTCTGCGTATTCCGGATGGGAAGCGAGAATATCCTTGATGATGTCGTAGCGCTTCTTGAGGGTTGCGTACTTTTCAGCCTTCTGGTCGGCGTATTCGGCAGACTGGTAGGCGGCGAGAAGAATCTTCTGGCTGATGGACGGGCCGTTAGAGATGTTGCCACGGACGGTACCGGCGGCCTTGTCTTCCAGAGCCTTCAGCTGTGCTTCAGTTGCACCCTTGAAGCCGAAGCTCATGAAACCAACGCGGAAACCCCAGACGTAGTCTTCCTTGGTGGGGCCGTCCAGCTTCACAGCCAGCAAGTTTTCGTGTGCGTCGACAATTTTTGTAAAGAGGGATTCGCGGGTTACACCATCTTCGTAAACCAGGCCGAAGTAAGCGTCGTCCATGAGGGCCACAACCTTGTTGCCGGCAGCTGCGCATTCGGTAAGGATCTTTGCGATTTCAACAGCTTCAGTTTCGGTAGCGGTATAGCCAGTCGGGTTGTTGGGGAAGTTCAGGAGCACGACCTTCTTGTCGCTCTTGCCTGCAGCGAGGGCAGCCTTGAGAGCTTCGGTATCAAAACCACCGTTCTTGAAGGTATTGAAAGTCTTGATCTTTGCGCCGCGGGCGTTTTCAAAAACCAGTTCGTAGTTGTCCCAGTACAGGTCCGGAATGATGACTTCGTCACCGGCGTCCAGGAAGAGGTAGCCGGCGCAGCTGATAGCGTGGGTCAGAGCACAGGTGACCACCGGGTTGCTGAACTGCTTGGAAGCGAGGGTGGGGTTCTTCTTGATGACCTGTTCCTTCCATGCCTTACGCAGGTCCGGATTACCGAAGCTGGGAGCGTAGAGGAAGGAGTTCTTGGGGAGGTTCAGGGACTTGAGAACGCAATCCAGAACCAGCGGAGAACCGTCGTCTTCGAGAGCGGTACCGATGGTAGCGTTGATGTCGGAGCCCTTAGCTTCGGCACCCTGGCCAAGAATACCCTTGCGGGGGAAGAAAATGGCCTTGCCCTGTTCAGAGAGCATATCGAGGACCTTGCAGCCGTTTGCGGAAAGTTCGGCGTTCAAGGCAACTGCGAGAGGATTGTAGTTCATTTTTCGTGTCCTGTTGAAAAATTAGTTTAACCGGGGGCAATTTAGTTTTTTTTGACCCCACTCGCAAGGTAGGAGGGGACTTCCGCGAACACAAAAACAGCCCAAAAACGGCAAAAAAATGTTCGTCTTTTTCACAAATCGTATTACAATATTTGTTTGTAAGAAAAATGTGATTTTTTAGGGGGGGGGGGGGGGCTCCCCCGCAACGCCCCCGGCAAATCAAGTTGATTGTAGAGGAATCATGTTCAGCAATTGCTCTTTCGTCAAAAATTCTAAAACAGAAAATGCGGTCAGCTTGTTGCCCAAATCCTTTATGGATGCTCCTACGTGATAGACTATGTCGTCGACGATGATAAAACGGTCGTGAACATCTCGAATATTCAGGACCTGTACGGTGGGGTTTTGACGGTTTAATAGATTTTGCCGGGAGTCGTAGAGTCCTGTCGTCTGCATAGGGATCGATGATAATGATTTCTTGTTTTGCTGAACGGACGAGCTGGGCTGCGAATTCGTAGCCGCTCCACCAGGATTTCGCAGGAATTGCGCCTTCTGTGGGAGGCGTGTTTAGCTTGACAAAGAAATCTACTTGCTTTTCGAGAGCATCAAACGCTGGTTGATGCTGTAGCCTTTGAGAAGGTGGTTTTTAAGGACTTGGTTTGCCCAGCGACGAAAAAGGGTTGCATTTTTGCTGTTTACCCTATATCCGACGGATAATATCGCATCAAGATTGTAGTATTTCGTTTCGTAAACCTGTTGGCTTGCATTACCCATATGTTCCAAAACGGAACATGTGCTATGTTCATCTAGTTCCTGAGATGCGTAGATGTTTTTTAAGTGTTTTGTAATTGCGGGCCGTTTTGTGCCAAATAGCTCTGCAATTTGAGCCTGCGTCAGCCAGGCGGTTTCGTTTTCGAGACGGACATCAAGATGCAATTCGCCATCGGCATGGTAGGCGATGATTTCGCCTTTCTCAGGCTTTTTTTCCAGATGATTTTCCATCGGAAACTCCGCGGAACGCATTTCCCATGATGCGAGGAAACTCGCGGGCCCCTGTCGGGGGATGTAATAAAAACCGGCGTTTCCGGCTGGGATAAATATACAAATTGCAAAAGTCAAATTATGACAGTCTGTGTTTTTTGACTATATTTTTTTTTGAGAAAAGGGAATAAATTAGGAGAACATATGAATATAGGCCGCCTGCGAACTATTCTGAGCGCAAAACCGCGTGTCGCTCAGCTCGCTATGCTGTTGTTCGTGGCAACAATGCTTATTGCCTGCGGCGACGATAATGGCTCCAGCGCTACGGACGAAAGTGGTTCCTCCCACATGTCATCCACGACCGAGCCTGTCCCTGACCCAAATCGGGGAATTGAGGATTTGGATGAATCCTCCTCCAGCAGCCCTAACTCGGAATCAGCTGTTTTGTCGGCATCGAACCTTGAGCCTGTAGCGAATTCATCCAGCAGCTTCGTCTGGTTGCGTGAAGATATGGTGGATTCCTCTCGTCTGACCATTTATCGATTCCTGTATCCCCGCGCAGACATGTCCTTGGACACCGGGTACTTCAACGGAGACGAATGCCGCTTTGAAGCTGAAGGAAAGTTTCTTTGTGAACAACGTTCCTGTATTGCCTATGATGGTGGTGAAATTCGTATCCCGCAAAGTTATGGGATTCTTGGCGTTAGCGCAAGAGACAAGGACGGCGCCTATAGTGAGTACTTCCACACCAGCACAGATATTACGCGACTGGTGGATATAAACTTTGGCGATAGCGCACTTACTACATTCATTCCGTTTGCAGACATTCCCGAGTTTGATAGGGATGGCTTCTTGGAACAACTCTCTGTTTTACCTGCCGAGCCATGTTCAACTTTATTTCATTTTGAAGGAAATTATCAATTGCAAGCGGATGGATTGCCTGAAGGAATTGTACTTTATCGCGATGGCCAAGGAATCAAGGGGCGTGGAGATTCTCGGGAATACTATTCGGCTTTATTCCCGAAGGATGAATTGGACGCCGTAAAGGCACACATTTATGAGACCGGTCAAGATGAAAAGTCTTCTTACAACAAACTCATGGAAGGATATTACTGTGAACTGAAATATGCTCCAGATAGAGGACTTGATATCTCCAACCAAACGATTACAGCAGAGATTAATGATTTTGGCTGCGGAATTGTGTTGACATCCTATAAAACGGATATGATGGCTGGACTTTGTGAAGGCTGGAAAATCCCCGAAGATGCAAAGGTGTTTTCCTATCGTCTAATCAACATTTCTGGCAAGGTCCCTGAAAATCCTGTCCAGTGGAAGTTGACCTATATGGATCAGTATGGCCGAGGTGGCTCTTTGGATATTGTCACCCAATTTGAATAGGCAAAAATCTCAAATTTTAATTTAGCAGTTTTATTTAATGTACTCCTTTTAGTTGAAGTATTGGTTGTTTGTTCTCTATAACGACATTTGATGAGCTCTTAATGGGATGGGTGCCATTGACGAAATAGGACTCTTTTTTCTGCAACTTTTTAGTATTCCCTTTTTTTATTGAATTTATTTTAGCTGAGTAGTTGCATTCAGAGGGTATCTTAGAAAATGGAGCAAAACGAAGACTGCCGTCATCTTGATATTGACAAGAAATTGATGCTGGACGATCGCAAATCTTTCCGGTAAATGGAATCGAATGAAATCGAGTCGTTATTAAATAGTATGAACTCCATGTTTTCGCTTGTAAAAGAGAAATTGAAAAATAAGAATCAATAGTATTGGTTTCAATTTTTTTGAAAGAGCTAGAGGATTCCCATTTTTACAATTATTTTACATAAAATCATGCAACATTTCCTCGTTCAAAACGTGTTATAGTATGTAGGGCGAAAACGCCCTGCGCTATTGCGGGGGCGTTCCCGCCTGGATAAAACTATGGCGACATTTGATGAAAAAGTCGAAAATTCGATGGCACAACTGTGTTGAACTATGCCTAATTGCAGGAGGTCTTTTTGACAAAGAAAAGTGTTGAAACTATTAACAAGAGCTTTGTTCTTGATATTCGCGGAATCATTGAGCAGTCTCGTAGGAATGCTGTCCGTAGCGTAGATTTTTGCCGCGTTCAAATGTATTGGAACATCGGGCGGCGCATTCAAGTAGAGGAACAGAAAGGCAAGAAACGGGCTGATTATGGTTCGTTTCTCTTGAAAAACCTTTCCAAGGAGCTGGAACCGGAGTATGGCAGCGGATTTTCTGTGCGTCAGTTGGAAATGTGCAGGCGTTTTTATACCCTGTATCCAATTGCGAACGCAGTGCGTTCGCAATTGAACTGGACGCAATATCGAGATTTGATTAAGATTGATGATCCTGAAAAACGTGAATATTATGAACTGGAAACGATCAATAACGCCTGGACCAGCCGTGAACTAGAACGCCAGATTCATTCTCAGCTTTATGAACGTCTCTTGATGAGTTCTGACAAGGAAAAAGTCCTGGCTGTGGCTCGCAAGCAGCGTATTCCAGAAACGCCTCAGGAAGTTATCAAGGATCCCATGGTCTTGGAATTCCTGGGCTTGGAACGAAACCCTGAATATTACGAGAGGGATCTTGAAACAGCCATCATCAATCACCTGCAGCGTTTCTTGTTGGAACTTGGAAACGGTTTTGCCTTTATCGCAAGGCAAAGAAGAATTCTCCTTGAAGATGACCTTGCCCGAAGATAACGAGACAATTCTAGCAAGTGAGTTCAAACTTTACATGCCGAGCAAGGAACAGCTGATCGCTGAAGTTAAACAGATCCGTGAGGATTTTGAAAAAATACATGCTGAAAGGTCCTAGGTTTTTAAGAAATTACCTATAAATTTCCCAAAATTTTGGTGTTTATAGGTAGGATTTTAGTTTGTGCGTGATGAAACGAGGCGTTTTCGGGCAAATGAACTGTATTTTTGGCCAAAAACGGCCTTATTCAGGTGCTTTCCAAGAGTGTTTTACAAGAATTTTCTTCTTTAGCGTGAATTTTTACCTATAAATGCGATTCTTTTCGGCAATTTATGGGTAAAATCAGCATAAACAGGCTAAATCGATGAAGCCCTTGGCTTTGGGTTGAATTTGAAAGCCTTCGACTTGTATCCCTTGAATGTTTTGCCATAAAAATCACAGGGTTTTTATGATTTTTTGTTGCCGATTACGTGAACTTTTATAAATTTCAAACAGAAATTTTTAACTCTGGCGCCTTGTGACGCCTTATAAAAGGTCGCAAATATGCAGATTGATTTGAATAATGTCGATTGGAAGACTCTCCCCTTCGGTTACTCCGACACCGATTACAACGTTCGTTGCTACTACCGCAATGGCCAGTGGGGCAAGATTGAAGTCTCCTCCGACAAGAACATCAGCATCCACATGGCCGCTACCTGCCTCCACTACGGTCAGGAAGGTTTCGAAGGCCTCAAGGCTTACACCGGTAAGGATGGCAAGGTCCGTCTGTTCCGCGTTGACGAAAATGCAAAGCGCATGCAGAGCACTGCAAACCGCGTCCTCATGGCTGTTCCGCCTATCGAACTTTTCCGCGAAATGGCTCACCTGGTGACCAAGCTGAATGCTCGCTTCGTTCCGCCCTATGGCCATGGCGCAACCCTTTACATCCGCCCGCTCCTCATCGGTACTGGCGCAGAAGTTGGCGTGAAGCCTTCTGACGAATACCTGTTCATGATGTTCGTCTGCCCGGTTGGCCCCTACTTCAAGGATGGCTTCAAGCCTGTTGACATGATGATCAGCCGTAACTACGACCGCGCCGCTCCTCAGGGTACCGGTACTGTCAAGGTTGGCGGTAACTACGCTGCTTCCCTCCAGTCTCTTGCAGAAGCCAAGAAGCTGGGCTACTCCAGCACCATCTATCTGGATGCCAAGGAAAAGAAGTACATCGACGAATGCGGTCCGGCAAACTTCTTCGGTATCAAGGGCAAGTCCTACATTACCCCGAAGTCCGAATCCATCCTTCCGTCCATCACCAACAAGAGCCTGCAGCAGCTGGCCGAATACCTGGGCTACACTGTTGAAAAGCGCCCGGTGGCTTTCGAAGAACTGGCTGAATTCTCTGAAACTGCAGAATGCGGTACCGCAGCTGTGATTACCCCGATCAAGAAGATCGTGGACCCCGTTGCAAACAAGACCTTCACCTATGGTGACGGCGTAAACCCGGGCCCTGTCTGCACCGAACTCTTCACCAAGTACACTGCAATCCAGTTCGGTGAAGCTGAAGACCCGTTCGGCTGGACTGAAGTGGTTGACCTGTAATCAGGTCGCTGCGCTTTGAGGGCGGCCTTTGGCCTTTGAGGTATGAGGTCGCCACTACGTGGCTAGAGGCTTTACGAAAAAGCTCGCGATGGTTGTCGCGGGCTTCTTGTTTTATGACGCTTTTTCCTTAAGAAAAACTTACAACGCGGTGTGAAAATGTTATATCTACCTCTGTAAGGAGTATTTGAGGTATTTATGACGATGTTCCAGATTGGCTTTCTGGTAACGGCCCTTGGCTTTATGGGGCTCGACATACTGGGGGCCGTGCTATCGTTTAAGAAAGGCGGACCGGCAGGTAGACTGCTGGGTGTTACCTGTACTTTCTGTTCTTTGGTTGTCTTGACTTATTTGGCAAGCGTTATGAGTGTGGAGTATTTTTCCTACTCCTGTTTTACCAGTTTGCATTACATATGTGTGATGTCCATGTTGGTTTGCGTGGTGGCATTTACGTTCCATCTTGTGGAACTGGCTGACCGGCCTTTTGTGCCCTATGTAAATAAGTTGCTCCTGATACTGGTTAGCCTTGATGCGGTCTGCTGGATTATCAATCCTTTTAAGGAAATCATGTTGAGCTTTGCGGCTCGTCCAGAGGGATTCAACCGGTTTGACCTGGTTCCAAGTGTTCTCTTTGGGTTGCATCTGACGTTTACCTACGTGATGGCCGCTGTGGTAGTTTGTTTGCTGGTTTACAAGTGGGTCCGCTCCGATAGGGATTATCACCGCAAGTATCGTTTTGCATTGCTGGGCTTTTCAACGGTGGTCATGTTCAGCGCCGTGTCGGAACTGTTCCCCGGATTCTTGGGCTCGTCCCGTCTTGATTATACGGTCTTTGCGCTCAGCTTGGCGGCTGCCGCTTTTT
Source organism: Fibrobacter sp. UWH1 (assembly GCF_002210365.1). Taxonomy (NCBI): domain Bacteria; kingdom Pseudomonadati; phylum Fibrobacterota; class Fibrobacteria; order Fibrobacterales; family Fibrobacteraceae; genus Fibrobacter; species Fibrobacter sp. UWH1. The sequence continues at coordinate 94,418 of NZ_MWQG01000012.1, read as the reverse complement.
ACTGGTCTGCGTTTATCTTCTCGACGGAACGTTATGTCTATGACCACAGTGTTCCGCTGGAACAGCGAACCAACACCATGTTCGTGGTGACTGGTATTATCGGTACCACTTGCGGTTTGCTGATTTGCCTTGCTGCGTCAGTCAGTTTTGCGGGAATCATGGCGGTGGCTTCGGTTGTCCTCGCCATGATGGTTATTTCGGTGGTGGCACGTAAGACGGGGCACGAAGATCTTGGGTTCTGGATCCTGATTGCCTGTATTCTGGTGGCCATGCCTATTGTCTGGCTTTCGGCTGGAGGTGTGAGTAGCGGCGTGAACAGCTGGTTCGTTTACGAATTCTTCTATATCGCCTTTGCCCTGAAGGGGCGCCGCATGTACATCGCCATGGCAATCGCCTTTGTTCTAGATGGAGCCAGCTATGGCATTGGCTATTACCGCCCCGATTTCGTCTACCTTTTTACGAACATGGCCGACACCTACATCAGTACGGTGGCCTCCACCTTTGTGGTGGGCATAACGGTGGTGGTTACGGTACTCTACCAGAAGAACATCTATTACGATGAACAGGCCGCCCTCCAGGAAGCCTACAAGACCCAGGAACTGCTGAAGCGCGAAGCCGAAAAGGCCAACAACGCCAAGAGCGACTTCCTGGCCAGCATGAGCCATGAAATCCGTACGCCGATCAATGCGGTGCTTGGCATGGACGAGATGATCCTGCGCGGCGGTACGCCCGAAGAAATTGCGGAGTACGCCCGGAATATCAAGCTGGCAGGAAACATGCTGTTGTCTCTGGTGAACGACGTCCTTGATTTCTCTAAAATTGAAAGCGGCAAGATGAACATCGTCCCGGTGGAATACAGACTGTCTAACGTCCTGGCCGACTTGAAGACCATGATTGCGACGAAGGTGGAAGAACGTGGTCTGGAATTCAAGACCGAGATTTCTCCTGATTTGCCGTCGGTGTTGGTGGGCGATGATTTCCGCCTGCGCCAGATTATCATGAACTTGCTGACCAATGCGGTGAAGTATACGCCTAAGGGTTCCGTGATATTGAAGGTCTGGGGCGAGACCGCAGACTCGAAATGCAAACTTTATGTGTCGGTCAAGGACACGGGCGTCGGTGTTCGCGAAGAAGACAAACCGCGCTTGCTGGAATCCTTCAAGCGACTGGAAGAAACCCGTAACCGTGGCATCGAAGGGACCGGCCTTGGACTTTCCATTACCGAGAAGTTGCTTGAACTGATGGGGAGTTCTCTCCAGATCAAGAGCGAATACGGCAAGGGCTCCGAGTTCTATTTTGTGCTGTCCCAGGATGTGGTGGATGGGGCCGCCATAGGAAACGCAGACCTTGAAAATGCAGATGGGCAAAAGTCTGTAGGCGTATTCCAGGAATGCTTCGAGGCGCCTGAGGCGAAGATTCTTGTGGTTGATGATAACCGCATGAACCTGATGGTGGTTAGGGGACTGCTGAAAAATTCCAGGATGCAGATTGACTGCGTGGAGAGCGGTCAGGAGTGTTTGAATAAAGTAGAAGAAAACTGCTACCAGGTTATCTTGATGGACCATATGATGCCCCAGATGGATGGCGTGGAAACTTTGGAACGGTTGAAGGCGAAGTCCAATAACAAGTCCGCTGAAGCCAAGGTGGTGGCGCTGACGGCCAATGCCATGTCGGGAGCCCAGGAGATGTACCTGGCTCGCGGCTTCGATGACTTCCTGGCGAAGCCTGTCCGCGGCTCCCTGCTAGAAAAGGTGCTCCTGCGGCACCTTCCGGCAGAGATGGTCCACATGAAGTCAGACGAGGCGGGTGTTGCGAAACCTGAGGCGAAAACGGAATCGGTGTTGATCGATTTCGAGAAGGGGCTGGCCCTTTGCGTTAATGACAGGGGACTGTACAAGGAAGTGTTGCAGTCCTTGCCCGACGAACATTTTGACTACTACCTCCAGGAGTATTACGAAAAGTCTGACTGGGCCAACTACCGGGTCAAGGTTCATGCCTTGAGGTCTTGCCTGGTGAACGTGGGGGCCGACAAGGTCTCCCTTATGGCGAAGAAGTTGGAAGATGCCGCTAAGGAAGAGAATTTCAAGGTGATTTTTGAGTCCCATCCGGCCTTGATGGAAGAATTCCGCAAGGTTCTGCTGGATATCCAGCGTTATTGCGATGATACCCTATGTTGACTTAAATACCGTGATTTACTAAATTTGCGCTCACTGTGAGAATAGAAATTGCACAAACCTTGACTGAACCCGAAGACCGCCAGGTGGTCTGGTCCCATGCCGATGCCCCTGAACTCTTCGACGAACTGCACCTAAAGGGCGATCTGGTAGCTCAGGTGCTGGTTAGCCCCGAAGGCGACAACAAGTGGCTTGTGACTGGCTCTATCTCTGGCGTTCAGACGCTGACCTGCTCCCGTACTCTTGAACCGTTCGATCGACCCTTCTCCACTGAAATCGTGGTCGAAGTTGAACGTCTTCAGGTGGCCAAGCAAGAATTGGACGAGGAAGATGTAGACGTTTTTGCCTACAAGATTCCCCAGGGGCAGTACTTCGTCGATGTTTCCGAGTGCGTTCGTGAGCTAATTATACTGCAAGAACCGCAAGCACCCGTGAAAAATCCCGACGAAGATTTTATCTTTGTAACAAACAATCAAGCTGGCGAAGAATCCGATGGTGAAAAGCCTATGGATCCTCGCTGGGACAAACTCAAGGCCCTCAAAGACAAAATGTCTAAGGGTAACTAGACTAACAGGAGTTAAAAATGGCAGTACCTAAAAGAAAAACCTCTACCGCTCGTCGTGACAAGCGCCGCACCCACTGGAAGATGGACGTGCCCGCTATGGCTACCTGCGATCATTGCGGTTCCGTGAAGCGTCCGCACCGCGTGTGCCCGGTTTGCGGTTTCTATAACGGTGTCGAAGTTGTCGACATGAAGGCCGAAGCCTAATTTAATTGATTATATTAAGGTAAGTTCCGGCATGCGCCGGGGCTTACTTTTTTTGATGTATAAGGAGTTATTGTGGTTAAAGTTGCACTGGATGCCCTGGGTGGCGATTTCGCTCCCGACGTTGTGATTGAAGGCGCCATTAACGCTGCCAACAAGGATGCCGATCTGCATATTGTTTTGTGCGGACCTGAGGCCGAGGTCAAGGCTGGTCTTGAAAAGCGTGGCTACACCGGTCACGGCATTTCTGTGGTTGACGCACCGGATCCGGTGGCCATGGATGAACATCCTGTACAGGTCCTCAAGAAGAAGCCTCATTCCGGTCTGGTGACTTGCGTCGCCCTCCAGAAGAAGGGTATGGTCGATGCTTCCGTCAGTGCCGGTAACTCTGGCGCCATGATGGCCAGCTGCCTTATGCTTCTTGGCAAGACCACCGAAAAGTTTGGCCGTCCGCCTATCGGCTGCGTGATCCCCACCGCCGAAAAGCCCATCGTCCTCGTGGATGCTGGCGCTAACGTAGATGAACGCGCTTCTGTACTCGTAGACTTCGCTATTGCAGGTTCTGCATTTGCCGAAACCTACTTCGGTCGCGAAAAGCCGAAGGTCGGTCTCGTGAACATGGGCGAAGAAGAACACAAGGGCCCCGCAGTTTGCCAGGAAGCCTACCAGCTCCTGAAGAACGCTCCCGTGAACTTCATCGGCAACATCGAAGGCGAAGACCTGATCATGGGTAAGGCCGACGTGGCTGTTACCTCTGGCTTTACAGGTAACGTAATTCTCAAGATGATCGAAGGCTTCTACGAAATGCATCACAAGATGTTCGGCAACATCGATTCCGAAGCTGGTCGCAAGTTCGACGAAATGTGGGACTACCGCATGACCGGTGGCGCCTTGCTCCTGGGTCTCAACGGCACCGGCATTATCGCTCACGGCCGTTCCGACGCTCTGGCTATCGAAAAGGCTGTTGAAGTTGCCGCCAAGTACGCTCGCCTCGGCGTGGCCAAGGCTGTGAACGCTCGTTTGTCTGAAATCAAGGACGACGCAGCTCCCGCTCAGGCATAATCCGCGGATTGTCATCCTGAGCGGAACGAAGTGAAGCGAAGGATCCAGTGACGAACGAAAAAAGACAGGACTGAAATCCTGTCTTTTTTTTACAAATTCAATTTTACCCTCGATACGCCTTTTGCGTATCATTATCATTTAAACTTGGGAATGGGAGCCCTCACCAGAGGGTTCCCTAGAATCTTTTTTGGGGAGAATTGTTTAGGAGATTGGTGTTACTCCACCATTACACAACGGACGGAGAAGCCATTGGACTTATTTATCGAAACGATTTGAAATACAGAGCTGGAGTTACTTGCCCATGACGCGCTTGATCTCTTTTCCGCTTTTTCCTCGGGATAATTTCGTCGTCCTTGGCGCTGGAACCGTTATCGCCTCCGCAGGCAATAAGCATGATCGCGGCGATGGACATCACGGCAAGATTCTTGAATATATTTATATGTTCTCCTAATTTATTCCCAGAAAAAAGATGTAAACATTCAACAAAAAGGCTCCAGGACTAGGCCCGTCCCGATGATGTTTTGCGTAAAATATAAAATCCTTGACCTTGTTCTAATGCGCTTAATCCTTTGATGCTCAAAGAGATTGCCTTTTTGGTGACGTAAGTCTTTAGACACCTTTTTATATCATTGAATTTGGACTGGCCCCTCCTGTTTGCGGTATGATTTTTGTAATTTTGTGACGTATATTACAAGTCGTTGTTTTACACTCAAGGAAAAACATGTCTAAGACCATTCTTCTTTTCCCGGGCCAGGGTGCCCAGTATGTTGGTATGGGCCAGACTCTGGCTTCTACTTTTGAACCTGCCAAGAAGATCATGCAGGAAGCTGACGAAATTCTCGGCTTCTCCCTGTCCAAGCTCATGGCAGAAGGTCCGGAAGACGTTCTCAAGAGCACCGACAATACCCAGCCCGCTCTCTTCACCGTTTCTGCAATGGTGATGGAACTTCTCAAGTCCGAAGGTTTTGAATTTGACTACGTTGCAGGTCACTCCCTGGGTGAATACTCTGCAATCTATGCCGCTGGCGGTTTCAGCTTCGCCGACGGTCTCCGCCTGGTCCGCACCCGTGGCGAACTGATGGCCTCTGCCGGTTCCAAGAACCCCGGTGCCATGGCTGCCATCATGGGTCAGGACGAAGCAAAGATTATCGAACTCTGCGAATCCGTGAAGGATGCAGGTGTCGTGGTTCCGGCAAACATCAACTGCCCGGGCCAGATCGTGGTGTCCGGTGCCGTCGAAGGCGTGAACAAGCTGGTTGAAAACTGCGCTGCTGCTGGCATCAAGGCTATCCCCCTGGCCGTGTCCGGTGCTTTCCACTCTCCGCTGATGCAGTTCGCTCAGCCGGGTCTGGCTGAAGCTATCGCAAAGACTACTTTCAACGATGTGGCTAAGCCGGTTATCGCTAACGTCATTGCAGAACCTGTGACTTCCGGCAAGGAAATTGCAGACCTACTGGTCCGCCAGCTGGTATCCCCGGTTCGCTGGAACGACTGCATGAACAAGGCCATCTCCCTCGGTGTAACCCAGGGTGTTGAAGTGGGTTCCGGCAAGGTTCTCATGGGCCTCATGCGCAAGATCAGCCGCGACGTGAAGGTCACCCCCGTCGAAACCATCGAAGCATTTGCTGCCCTGAAGGGCTAATAGGTCGGCACTTCGTGCCTTGAGGCATGAGGTCGCTCACTACGTTCGCTTTGAGGTTGTTAGGCTTTAACCTCATACCTCAAAGGGAGCCGAAGGCGACCGACCTCGCACCTGACTGCTAAACTTTTAATTTATGAGGAACTATCAAATGGGTAAACTTACTGGCAAGAAGGCTATTGTTACTGGCGCATCCCGCGGTATCGGTCTCGCCATTGCGACTGAACTGGCACGCGAAGGTGCCGATGTGGCCATCCTTTCCACCTCCGTGAAGGAAGACTTGGCTGCCAAGTTGAGCGCCGAACTGGGTGTGCAGGTCAAGAGCTATGCCTGCAACGTTGGCGACTCCGAAACTGTACAGAACGTGTTCAAGCAGATCATTGCTGATATGGGTACCGTGGATATCCTGGTGAACAACGCCGGTATCACCCGCGACGGCCTGCTGATGCGCATGAAGGACGAAGACTTCGACGCCGTCATCCAGACCAACCTCCGTTCCGTGTTCCTCTGCACCCGTGCCGTGGCCCGCACCATGATGGGCAAGCGCACTGGCCGTATCGTGAACATCACTAGCATTAACGCTATCCGTGGCCAGGCTGGCCAGGCCAACTATGCCGCAGCCAAGGCCGGTATCATCGGCATGACCAAGTCCAACGCCATGGAATTCGCTTCCCGCGGCATTACCGTGAATGCTGTGGCTCCTGGCTTTATCGGCACCGACATGACTGCCAAGATGGACGACGCTACCAAGGAAAAGTACGCCGCTTCTATCCCCCTGCAGCGCATTGGCAACCCCGAAGATGTGGCCAAGGCAGTGGCATTTTTGGCATCCGACGACGCTTCCTACATTACCGGACAGGTATTGGGCGTTGACGGGGGCTTGAACGCTTAACGATTTTTTACTAAATTAAACTCAAACACTTAATCCAAAAATGGAGACTAAAATGAACGAAGAAATTTTTAAGAAGGTTGTCGACGTTATCGTTGCCAAACTCGAAGTTAAGGCTGAAGATGTGAAGCCGGAATCCGAATTCGGTAACGACCTCGGTGCTGACTCCCTCGACCGCGTCGAACTGGTTATGGCTCTCGAAGACGAATTCGAAGTCGAAATCCTCGACAGCGATGCAGAAAAGTTCCAGAAGGTTTCCGACGTTGTCGCCTTCATCGAATCCAAGAAGTAATTTCTTGATTTGTTGGAATTAAGCAATCGAATTTAAAGCGGTCCCTGGAACTTCCCGGGGCCGTTTTATTTTTGTGCGGTTGGGCGGTCTTTTTATCTTTACGTATTATATTCAGTATGCGGATCCAACCCGCGTTTCCCCATAGGAGATAAATTTGGAAAACGAAAATTTATTGCACAAAGTATTAAAGCTCTGGTTTCGCCAGAAGTCCGAGGACGGGCTTGAGGCAAAGCTTGGGTACAGATTCAGAGATCCGGAACTGCTGGCTCATGCCCTGGTGCATCGTTCCTTCCTGACAGGAAAGGATATGCCCTACGAGAGCAACAACGAACGTCTGGAATTTCTGGGCGATTCCGTGCTCAACATGCTTACCACCGAGTATCTGTACCGCAACTATCCCAACGACCCGGAAGGTGATCTTTCCAAGCGCAAGAGTGCCATCGTGTCGGGTCACGCCTGCGCCCAGTCCAGCAAGGAATGGGGCTTGAGCGAATATATCAAGATTGGAAAGTCCGAGATGAAGATGGGTGGCCGCGGCAAGGAAACTATTGTGGCTGACGCCTACGAAGCCGTACTTGGTGCTGTATACCTGGATGGCGGTCTGGAAGAAGTCCGTGCCATTCTCAACAAGTTCCATTTCCCTCGCATCAAGGAAATCATTGTGGCCGACGATTTCGTAAACCACAAGAGCGCCTTGCTGGAATACCTGCAGGGGAAGCGTCGTACGTCGCCGGTTTACGTCTTGATTGGCGAAGACGGCCCGGAACATCAGAAGGTGTTCACCACCGAAGTCCACATCAACGATAAAACCTACGGTCGTGGTTCTGGCCCCAACAAGAAGAAGGCCGAACAGGAAGCGGCCCGCGTCAGCCTTGAAATGCTCTTGGCTGAAGACGCCGCCAACTCCGCTGATGATGCAGACAAGTCTGCCGACGCAAATTCCAAACCCAAGAAACAATCCGCACGCCACGTTGGTTTGCCCTAGTTGAGACGAAAGATGAATTTTAAGAAAGTTGCTTTTGGTTTAATGATGCCTCTGGCGGTGTCCGCCGTTTTGATCGCCTGCAATGAGTCTGGTTCCAATTCGGGTAAGGGCTCTGCATCAAAGGCTGCCGTTTCTGAAGCGGATTGCCCGATTCTGCCTATGGATTCCGAAGCTACTGGCGAGTTTGACCCGGTGGCTTCCAAGGAGGCTCGCCCCTGCGGTGCCATTACCTTGTGGGGTTCCGCCATGCCCAAGTCCTTCAACATGTGGGAAGACTACAACAGCTTCTCTGCAGAGTTGATGGGCATGATGTTCGAACCGCTGGTCTCCCTCCATAGTACCGAAGACAAGGAAGTGGGCGTATTGGCTGATTCCTGGAGCGTGGGCGAAGACGGCAAGACTTTTACTTTCCACGTGGACCCTCGCGCCAAGTGGAGCGACGGCAAGTCCATTACCGCCGAAGATGTGCAGTACTACTACGACGTGATCATGGACGAGAAGAACCTGACTCCCATTTTCAAGGTGGGACTTTCTCGCTTTGACCGTCCCGAAGTTGTGGATAGCTTGACCATCAAGATGACCGCCAAGGAAATTCACTGGGGCAACTTCTGGGAAGCGGCCGGTATGCTGGCATTCCCCAAGCATGCCTGGCAGGGCAAGGACTTCAACCAGATCCGTTACGATTTCCCGGTGGTTTCTGGCCCCTACATCATCAAGACCTTCCGTGAAGACCGCTATGTGGAACTGGCCCGCCGTGCCGACTGGTGGGGCTTCAAGAAGAACTGGAACCGTGGCAAGTACAACTTCCAGAAGATCCGTTACCGCTTCATGAACGACCAGACCAAGGCCTTGGAAGCATTCAAGAAGCAGGACTTCAACGCCTACGCTATCTACACCAGCAGCATCTGGATGAAGCAGACTGACTTCGATGCCGTGCAGAAGGGCTGGGCCGTAAAGCAGCGCATCTTCAATAAGGAACCTATCGGTTTCCAGGGCATGGCCATCAATATGCGCAAGCCCGAGTACCAGGATGTTCGCGTCCGTCGTGCTCTGAACTTTATGCTGAACCGCGAAGCCATGAACGAAAAGTACATGTACGGTCAGTACTTCCTGCAGAACAGCTACTATCCGGACCTGTGGCCCAACAATACCAACCCCAAGGCCACTATGTACAAGTTCAATCCGGACAGTGCCCGCGCCCTCTTTGCGGAAGCGGGTTACAAGGTGAATGGTCAGGGTGTTCTGGAAAAGGATGGCAAACCTTTTGCAATTAACTTCATTACCAGCAGCGAAGACCTGCGTCATCTGACGCTCTTCCAGGAAGACCTGAAGAAGATCGGCGTGGTGGCCACCATCGAACAGATGAGCCAGAGCACCTTGCGTAAGCGTCTTGACGATGCGGACTTTGACCTTTACTGGGTGAACTGGGGCGCAGGCCGACTTCGTGATCCCGAGGCCAGCTGGTCCTCCAAGACGGCTATGGACAAGGGCACTAACAACTTGAGCGGTTTGCAGGACCCTGTGGTGGACAGCCTGATTGAATTGCAGAAGACTGAATTTGATTTGGCGAAGCGCAACGAAATCCTGAAGGCACTGGATAACCGTCTTTCCGAGATTGTGCCTTACGTTCTGATGTGGCAGTGCGATCACCACCGCATACTGTACTGGAACCGTTATGGCATGCCCGAAAAGGTTCTGGACAATTTCAATCGCGAAGACGCCATCCCCGTTTACTGGTGGGTGGATCCGGTAAAGTCTGCAGCTCTCGATAAGGCCATGAAGGCTGGCGAAGCCCTGCCCATTCCTGAATATGATGTAAAGTAATTGCGGATGACCGCCATGGTATAAACGAAATGCCCGTCAAGCGACGGGCATTTTTAAGTCTGCATTTTTTTGCGGTTACTTCTTTTTGGAACCTGTTTCCTTTAGTAAGTCGCTCAAGTGTCGGGGCGGGAGTCTCAGGCTCAGCCCCATGTAGATATTGTCCCATAGACCGTCGGCGTGGGCCCATCCCAGTTCTATTCCTAGAACGTTTCCCAGTTCCGCGAACCCCGCCAGATAGGTGGTGGGCATGTCCTTGTCAAAGATGTAGCTGAAGCGGACGCCTCCGTTCAATCCTTCGCCGATATTGATTTCTGCGGTGGCCATTGGGGCTGCTGCCTGGTGGATGTTTTCTTCATCGCAGCTGGTGTCAAAATGCCCGTTGCAATGTTCGTAGGTCACGTTGTTCCAGGAGATTCCTCCGCCTAGGCCGATGGCGAATTGCCTTGTGAATTCAAAGACAAGCAAGCCAACTGCGTATCCGGTGATGGCTGTGACGGAATCATTTTCGGTTTCGAAATCCTTGAACGGTTCGGCTTCGCTTGCTTCCCCGAAGGTGAGGTTGATGCCGCCTAGAGCCTGGAGGTAGATTCCGAAGGAACTTGGTGTACTGCTGGTCTGTACAGATGAAGTGCTGTTATGATTTTCCCAACCGTCATCGTAGGATTTGTATTCTGCGGCAGGAGAGCTTGTGGAAGGCTGCTTGGTGTCGAGCCAGGGATTGCGGGGTTTACCCCACACGAACCTGCCCATGAGTCCGTCCCTCAGGTCGCTGTCGTCAAATATGACGCGGTCTCGCCAATGGTCTCCCTGAACAAGGTCAGCGCTTGACCGTCTGCCGTCCAGGTTAATCGAAAAGACGATCCGGCTTGACTGGATTTTATAGTTGAACAGTTCTCGGCCGTTCAGGTAGTAGACTCCCTCGATGCCGTCCTTTGTTTTTACTAGCAGTCTTTTGCCGTATCCTTGTTCCAGTTCAAAATACAGGCCGCCGTTCGCCTTGCTTGCGTTAGCGCGGCTCTGTCGGACCAGTTCCACGAAGATGGGGGCCAGGGCGCCGCTGTTGTCGCTGTGGTGGATGATCTTCCCGCAGGCGTTGTACCATTGGCGGATCCGGTCGTTCAGGTCGTTGATGGCGCCTCGGTTTTCTTCTAGGCTAAAGTTGTAGCTGACTTCGACGCCCTTGGAAAGGGGTTCCGGAGTGTAGCTGCCTTCGAGAGTGAAATAGCGGGTGGGGTAGAAGGCGTCGACCTGCAGGGCTTCATAACACTGGTTGATGGCCTGGCGCCTTTGTTCGATAGCGTTTGAAAGTCTGTTGGGGCTCAGGCGGATTTCGCCGGTGAGCTTGAAATACTGGGTTTCGAACTTGGGAAGTTCATACTGGTAGAAGTTTCCGCATGATTCATCGATTTCTTCGGTAATGGAAATCGTGCCGCATCGGTCATTCATCACCTCGATATCGGCGGCGGTGCGCCACAGTTCATCTAGCTGCTCCCTTTCGGCTGCGGAGAACTTGCCGCTGTTTCGCATTTCCCTCAGTTGGGAAATGTATGCCTTGAGTACGGCAGGGTCCTGTTGGGACATCACCAGTTGAGGGCTTGCGAAGGCAATCCCGGCCGCCAGGCTGAACAACACCATAACCAATTTGCGTATCATGCTGAATGTAAATATAAGTTAAACAACAAAAAAGAACATCCCGCAATGGGATGTTCCTTAAAGCTTGTGAGATTTTCAACTTAGAAGTTGAAGTCTACGCCTGCATAGAGACCGGTTGCATCGCCGTCCATGTCGCCAGAACGGAAGATGAGACGTGCATCCAGGAGAATCTGCGGGTTGAGGGCGAACTTACAGCCCAGCCACAGGTTGAACTGGGAGTCGCCGCTGTCGTCAGCGCCCCATTCGTTACCCTTGTCGTCTTCCCAGGTATCTTCGGTGAGCTGCAGCTTGAACTTCAGGCCCAGATAGGGGATAAAGATCTGGTTGGGAACGGCGAAGTCCATTTCGCCAGCAATGTGGATTTCGAGACCGCGTTCGTAGTTGTCGTGTTCGAAACCCCAGTCAAGGCCGGCTTCGGTACCGAAGGAGAGGCCCTGAACGCCCTGGATCGGCATAGAGAACTGGCCGCCCAGGTAAATGGAAACTTCGCTATTGGAAGGCGGATGGCCGTTGACGCCGTCGTCATCGTTACCGATGGGGAGACGCAGGTCGATGAAACCGCTAACCATGGGGGTAATCTGATAACGGCCGCCGATGGTCAGGTCGCGGAGACCGTCGCCACCGTTGGTGCAGCCCTGGCAATCCACTTCGCTCCAGAACTGGTAGCCCCAGCCCTGCAGAGAAAGTTCCAAGTTCTGGATGACGGTGTAACGTGCGCCCAGGTTGAGGCCTGCCTGAGACCATTCATGGTGCCAGTCGTAGTAGAGGCCGCCATGGAGGGTTCCCTTGCCTGCTTCCTGAACCGGGAAATAGTCCCAAGTTGCGAATGCTGCAGAGGCTGCGATAGCTGCTGCTGCGATAATTTTCTTGAACATAAACATCTCCTTAGTTTTTCAAACCAGTCCAAAATGTAGAAAAGGTTAGACGTTTTTATATGTTAAATAATATTATCGTAAGTTTTTGTGACCGCCACCAAAAAAAGGGCCTGCCTTGCGGCAGAACCCTTTGTAATTCCAGTCTAGCGAGCGCTAGCAGGGAATTAGAAGTTGAACTTGGCGTTCACGTCGATGGTCAGGTCCATATCGTCGTCAACGAGATGTTCGTTGCCGAGGCCCAGGCTGACGGATGCGTCAAGAGAAATCATCTGGTTGATGGAGTAGCCTACGCCAACATAGGGGAAGATACCCAGGTCGCCAGTGTGGCCTTCGCCAACATTGTCGCCATCATAGGTGTACTTGCCCAGTTCCATGATCAGGTCCAAGCCTACGTACGGAGTGACAGGGCCGCCCAGAGCGAAGTCAGCTTCTGCACCGATGTTCAGCTTCCAAGGAGGAGTGGTCTTGTCGTCGCCGGCAGTTTCGAGAGCGAGGCCAGCTTCGGTACCCAGGCTGATCATGCCGAAGTTCTGAGAGAACTGGACACCTGCGTGGAAACCGATTTCGCCATCTTCACCGACAACTTCGTCAGCACCGATGGGGAGGGTTACGTCCAAGAAGGCGTTCATGGTGGGCATGAACTGGTAGCGGACCATGATCGGCAGGTTGTCGAGACCATCGCGCTTTGCGTCTTCGCCATCATAGTGGGTGAACAGACGGTAGTCAAGAACTACGCCCAATTCCAAGTTCTGGATCACGGCGTAGCGTGCGCCAACGTAGAGGTCTGCTGCAGACCACTTGTCTTCGGGCATCTGATACTTGAAGCCGACTTTAGCCTGGCCCTTGCCAGCGTCGAGAACGGGGAACTTGTCCCAGGTTGCAAAGGATGCTGTTGCAGCCAGAGCGCCTGCGAGTGCAATCTTCTTGATCATCTTTTTGTCTCCTTGATAGGGTTTTGAAGTGTTTTCGTAATAAATATAATATGCTGAATGTAATAATGTAAAGAGAATACGCTTTTTTTGGGTGATTTTTTTTACAAATGTATGACGAGTACGCTGACTCGTTGTTTGTCGACGGTTTACGGCTTGCGTAAAGACGGACGGAATGGTGCGCATGTGTGATGTGTGAACAGCTGTTGCGGTATGTCACAATGGAAGACCCATATTAAGTGAAAATCCCCTTTTTTACGAAATAATGGGTATCTTTGTAAAGTAAGGATTACAGAGGTGGAATTATGAAGATGAGATTCAATTTTATCCTGTGTGCCATGCTGTTTGCCGCCAGCATGGTTTTTGCTGCTGGAAACAGCTTTTTTTCCTTGAATTTGCAGGTTTCTTCGGTTGTTTGCGGTTTTGGTTGCGTTACGCAGGATTCTGTGTTCTACCTAAAGCAGGAAGCTGCTAGGTGCGGGGGCCCCGCAGGGCCTGCTGGTAAGACTTGTGTGCAGTCTGTAAAGGCAACACCCGATAGCCTTTACTACCTGCTGGAAAAGCACTGGATCGGTGCAAAAAGCAAGCACACCCTCAGATTGGAATCCAATATCGACCTGGGAGAAATTTCTGCCGATGGTTCCTGTGCCGTCAATCATAAGCCGTTGCCGTTCCGTGTTAGCAATGAATTTTATGGTGATGGCAAGAAAATCACCAATTTGTGCTACCATAGTTCCAAAATGAGCGGACCGGTCGGTCTTTTTGAATCAATCGACAATGCAAACATCTCTAACTTTACCATTGAAAACGTCCGCATTATCATTGATGGCGAAAGTGAAAAGGGCGAAGATTATTATCCGGTGGGAGCCCTTGTTGGTCGAATCAGCCTGTCTTCTATTGACAAAGTCAAACTTTCCAATGTCCAGATTGATGCACCTTTTGCAGGTGCCCTCGTTGGTGTACTGAACAATTCCACTGTCAAGAATTCTGTTGTGGAAGATGGTATCAGCATTATCAACAACACCAAGATCACTAGCGGTTTTGCCGGTTCCAAGGTTATGGGGAATGCCTATAACTCCACGGTCAAGAGCACGAACTATGGATATGGAGTATTCCTTGGCGGTATCGCCGGTGTGTCTGTCCGTTCTCAGGCAGACCCTTCTTTCAAGGATACTCGTGTTAATGCTGTTGTGCAGAACATCCCTGCAGATAATAATTCTGCCCTGGGTGGCGTTGTGGGTATGATGGCCGCCTCCTTCGACTCCGTTCTCAATGTGACCTCCGGTTCCCAGGCTGGCGAAGATGTTGCCAGGATTTCTGGTGGCAGCGCCATGGGTGGCCTTGTTGGTTTTGCCGGCGTGCTTTATGAAAACGGTTCCCAGCAGGAAGGTTCCATTAACATCATCAAGTCCTCTTTCAATGGTGAAATTTCTGATGGTTCCGTGGGAGGCGTATCTGTTAATAGCGTTCTCCAGAAGAATATCTTTGCCGGTGGCCTTGTGGGTCGTGATTCTCTTCTTGGTATGTCTAGACTGCTTATCAAGAATAGCCAGGCGGAACTTTCTCTGAAGGATTCTCTCAAGGTTGAAGGTATTTACCGCTATGCAGCCGGTGGTATCATTGGTGCAAGTAACCGCTGTCTCGGCGGTGATTCCGATACGATTTACGTTTCTATCAAGGAATCCCGTTCTCAAGGAAATATTCGTATTGCCGGATCCGCCAAGGATGTTGATGGCCTTCATGTTCAGGCCTTTGTGGGTGGCATTGCCGGTGACGCCTGTTTTGCTACCAATGGCGATGGGTTGTCCAAGGATACGTCTTCTGTGAATATCGATGTTCGTACAAAGACCGCCTATGGTGACTTGATGTCCAACGGCTTTACCGTATTTGACTCGGTTGTTGTGGGCGGCGTGGTTGGCTTTATGAATTCTGCCACGGCCAAGGCTCTGCCTCTTACCGAAATTTACTATGACGGTGCCATCGAAGTGGCTGACAGTTTGAATACTGTTGTTGTGGGTGGTGTTGTCGGTACGTATCCGAACCTTAATGGCGGAAAGGCTGTTGATTTTAATAGCATCTTTGTTCGTTCCGAAAACCTGATTAAGTTGAATGCGGTTCACGCCGATCCGGTAACTCGAACCTATAATGACAATCAGGTGGCTAAAATTGGTGGTGTCTGCGGTGTCTGTCGCGAACTCCACGATGTGTCCTCTGTGGCCGTAGTTGCAAATATTACTGCAGAGGGTACTTTCTCGGGTGACTCCCTTCTTATGGGTGGCATGGTTGGCCAGTCTGTGAATGTGAATGAAAAGGATACCGTGTCCATTGTAGGTGCTTTTAGCGTTGGTAACATTCTGGTAAATGCTACAATGGAAGGTAATTCCAAGAATGACAAGGGTGTTAAAAGGTTGGCTTACCTTGTGGCCGATCAGCAAACGAAAGCATATAGCATCAAGTCCTGCTACCACTACGGTGAAGACGATCTGGATGTTGGTCCCTTTGGTGGAAAGGGTGTTGCTGGAGACTGGACCGAAGACACCAATATCAAGTTCCTAATCCGTAACGGTGACGAGGCCAATCTCAATGCCAGCTACAATGGTGTACAGAAAAGTGCTGACGTGAAAAAGGAATCCTTTGCGGGTCTCCTGAACAGTGCCTTCGAAAACAGCAAGGACTATATCTGGTCTTTTGACAAAGATTACTATTTGGGAACTTTGCCCTTCCTTGCTCATGGTAGTTATTCTCCGACAATTCCCGAAGGAAAGGTCTCGTTTAAGGTGACCTTCCTGGGCTTTGACGACAAACAGTTGGTTGTGGTGAATGCAGATCCTGGTTCGGCTGCCAATGCTCCCGACGTTCCCGAAGTCGCAGGCTACACCTTTGTGAAGTGGGATAAGGATTTTTCTGAAGTTACGGGTGATCTGACTGTTAGAGCTATCTATGAAATCAACTCCTATACCGTCACCTTCCTTAAGGCCTTGGACGACACTATCTCTACGCAGCTTGTTGAGTATGGTAAATCTGCCGTTGTTCCCAGCGGTGTCAAGAAGATTGGCCATACCTTTACTGGTTGGGATAGCGATGACTACAAGGATGTCAGGAGTGACATCACTGTCTATGCAAAGTTTACGGCTAATGTTCATCAGCTGGTCTATATGGATGATGAAGATGGTGTGCTTGAAAATATTGAAGTTGCTTACGGAAGCGCAATCACATTGATGTCTGACATCGAGAAGGCTGCCGACGAAAAGTATTCCTATACCTTTGTCAAGTGGGTAATGGAAGATGGCTCTGATGTGATTCCTGCAACCATGCCCGATGAAGACGTGGTGTTGAAGGCTGTCTTTAAATCTGAAGCCGTTATGTATAAAGTTGTATTCCAGGATTTTGATGGAACAGAACTGCTGACCAAGGAAATAACTTATGAAGGTTCCGTTGAAACTCCTGCCGATCCGTCCCGTCTAGGTTATAAATTCATTGGCTGGAGCAGTGATGAATACAAGCAGGTAAAGGCAGATCTTGTAATCAAGGCTGAATATGAACAGCTCAACTATGCTGTTGTGTTCGAAGATTACGATGGCGATACCCTCAAGTTCCTGTCGCTGACTTATGGTGCAGAAGTGACTGCCCCTGCAGTACCGCGCCGTCAGTCTACGGAACAGTATGATTACACCTTCAAGGGTTGGACTCCTGCTGTAGAAAAGGTGACCGACAATGTTGTGTATGTGGCCGAATACGATTCTTCCCTGGTAAAGTACACCGTGTCCTTTGTAATCAATGGAACGGTTTATGAATCTCAGGTAGAATATGGCCAGGCAGCGGTGGCTCCCGAAGCTCCTGTTATTGAAGGTCTGACTTTTGTGGGTTGGGATTCCAGCTACGCCGAAATTGTCGGTGATCTCAAGATCAACGCAATCTATGATACTATTAAATACAAGGTAGTCTTCAGGGATTACAAGGATAGCATCGTTTACGAAATGATGGTTCCCCATGGCGACACCATCCACTTGGCCAACAGCATGGCTCTGGATCGCAAGGCTACCGAAGATTATGTGTACTCCTTTAAGGGCTGGAGCGAAGCTCTGGGCAAGGTTGTCCGCGACATGAATATAAAGGCCGTTTACGACTCTACCTACATTGGAAAGCCCAGTTCTTCCGCCTCTGAAGAACCTGCCTCCAGCAGCTCTAATCAGGTAGAAGTGCAGATTGTCTCTCCGAAGTTTGAACAATCTGGCAACGCTATCCGCCTGTCTTTCAAGACCGAGGGTTCCGACGAACCTGCCACGGTGACTGTGCTTGACGAACTGGGAATGGTTATTGCTACGGCTACGGTCACTGACGGCTACTGGGAAATGGTGCCCGCTCCCAAGGGCAAGTCCTACGTAACTGTTGAAGTGGGTGGCAAGGTGATTTACCAGGAGTCCTACGAGGTAAAGAAGGAAGTGGTCATGCAGGCCAAGAGCTGGCAGATGGTTTCTGTAGTGGCAATGGATGAAAGCACCTTGAGCGCTTCTGAAATGAATTTCTACTGGTGGGATGAACTGAATCCTGTCGGAGAATACTGGCAGTATCGTTCCTATCGCGGTGGCCCCATTGATGAAACCCGCGGTTACTGGGTTGGCTCTGCAAGGGAAGTTGCCATTCCCCTTCGTGAAGTGGAAGTTTCTGCAGATGCCGAAATCCAGTGGAAACTGGATAACAAGTATAGCGGTTGGAATCTGGTGGCAAATCCCTATGGCTGGTACGTAGACCTTTCTAAGGGAAAAACGGAAGGTGACGCCGAGGTTATCTTCTGGCACTGGGATTCCGAACTGGGTGCCTACAGCGTTGCCGAAGTGGTTGGCCCCTATGAAGCGGTATGGGCTCAGGTGGATCACTCCACGGTGTTCAGCGTGAAGGCTGACCCTGATTACAATTATGCCGAGAAGAATGACCTGTCTGTTGCTGGAAAGGTTGCCTCTATGCGCAAGGGTTCCGCCCGTAAGGCTTCTGCGGATAACTGGAGTGTGGTTGTTGCCCTTTCCGACGATAACGGCAAGGTGGACTCCTGGAACATTCTGGGTGCCGGCAGCAGTGCCGAAACCTTGGATGAGCCTCCTTCTGGCATGGGCGACCGCGTGAATCTCTCGATCCGCGAAAGTGCCAAGGGTTCTGTTCTGGCCAAGAGTATCAAGGCTGTGGCATCGGAATACGAATGGTTCCTGGACCTGAGTGCAAATACCGCCCGCGAAGGCAAGCTAACCTTTGAAGGTGTTGACGCCCTTAAGGAATTGGGTTACGTCATGTATGTGACTGTTGACGGTGAAACCAAGGAAGTGACCGACGGAAAGTCCCTGAATGTCGCCCTGAAGCAGGATGCCAAGCAGGTGCAGGTCCGTGTGTCTGCTCGCAGTGACATGGCTGTTGCCTCTGCCGCCCTGAACGGATTCAAGGTGTTGCAGAACGCAGGATCGCTGCAGGTTGGCTTCAATGCGGCCGACGCATTGGCTGGGGCCAATGGCCGCTACGCTCTGGTGAGTGTAAACGGCAAGAGCGTGGCCCGCGGCAACTTTGCCGCCCGCGCCGGCCAGAACGTACTTGATCTGCAGGCTCCCAAGTCCGGCCTTTACTTCATGCAGGTGAAGGTTGGAAGCCAGACCATGAACGCCAAGGTGATGGTGAAGTAACCTTTCGCGGTCCTAATAGTTCTTGTTTAACCGTATGAGCTTAGCCACTGGGGTTTTGCCCCGGTGGCTTTCTTACAATACTCTTACAAGTAGCTATATTTCCTATCGGAAGTATGTACTGAATAAAAGGGACTCTTATGGTGAGATTCTCGAAATTTTTGTGTGCCATGGCCTTGTCCGTGGTGAGTTTAGCAAGTCTTGCTATGGGGCAGGATGAAGAAGTCTATACGGTTTACTTCGACCTGAATCAGAAAAGTCGGCCGGGTAATGTTTTCCTGTCAGACGGTTTTATGCAGTCTTTTGAGGGTCCCGTTGATGATCAAGGTGGGGCCGAGTTCCCCAGTATAGATCAAATTTTTAGGACGGATGGTTACTGCTTTGATGGTTGGACTTTGGAGCCTGAGAACAGCCTTGCTAGTTCATACGGTAGGATAACTTCGGCTTTGGTGGCTGCTTCCGGGACAGATGATGGCAATATCCAATTGTACGCCCGATGGACTGGTATCAATTGCATTAATCCGGCTACTGTGCCTGTAGAGATTGTTCCTGAGAACGAGGGGGCTAGCTTGCATGGAAGCATTCGGTTGCAGCAGTATTATTATTCGCAGTTGTCTCCGAAATTGGAGATGGATTCGATCTCAATTGCTCCCAACTCCACGACTTTTGAGATTCCCTGGAAGTTGATTTCAGTCGGCACTACAGAAGGGAATTCGGAATATGCTTCGTTTACGTTCCATGTCCTGGATTTGCCTGATGCGGGTTATGAACTTAGCGATATTGAGATGGTTCGTGATGAGGCTAGTGCTGTAAATGGATCCGTTTGTAATGATGACTTTTCTTATGAGCGTGAAACACGGATTCTCAAAATTAAGCCGATAAGAGGTTGTAAGTACAAGCTGAAGGCTTCGTATTCCGCTTTGACCTATTCCTTGTCTTTTGAACATCCCATCGATGGTCAGGGCCTATTCTACGTGAAGGACGAATATGGTTATGGCTGGCCCAGCGGGGCCGTTGGCTATAGTATCGGGAGTGGGGATTTCCCCATTGTTTACGACATGAATGGTTGCCAATATGGCTGGGTTCCGGCCTCCGAGGAATTGGCTGAACAGTATAAGGGTGGCGTTGCCCTGGGGATGACTGCCGAACTTGCCGCAATCATGAATGCCGAAGATTCCTATTCCATGAAGTTGTCTAAGGTAGACCAGTGCAACATGGTGATGGACAAGTGGGAAAATGTTTTTTATGCGGATGAAGGGGGCTCTGTAGAAGTTGTACAGACTTACCCCAATGGCGATGAAGTAGACCTGGTTAAGCTTGAATTGAAAACCAATGTCAGCGGCGTTCCGGAATTGGATCTTCCTGTTCTATGGGGATATTCTATCCCTGTTACGGTTGTGCCCAAGCCTAAGGATGGTTACTCCTTACGTCAGATTTCCGTGGAGAAGGTAATCGATGGAGTTTCTGGAACCTTCGTGTTTAACGAAACGGCCAACGTCAATTTGATGGAAAGTGCAAGCTGGACTATTTCTTTTGAACGGAGCTCGCCCCGCTATTACGCTTATGATTTCGAGTTGACTCCCGAAGAAATGGAGGACCTGTTCTTTGAAAGTGCGGTGATCCCCCAGCCGGATACGGTTTATTACGGCCAGTCCCATAGTAGGATGGTATTCCACAAGACAAAGGCTTTTTTGGGATGGTCCTTGATCCGCGCGAGTCGTAGGAGTGCAACCGACCGTATTTATGTTGACTTGCAGGAATTGCAGGATTATGGAAGCATGAACCCCAATGCGCCCACGACCCTCTATGCCGTGTGGAAGGACAAGGACGCCAGTGATGCAAAGGAAATTGCTGTTTTTGAAGAGGGCCATGCA
The DNA here is from genome assembly GCF_002210365.1 of Fibrobacter sp. UWH1. Lineage (NCBI taxonomy): Bacteria > Pseudomonadati > Fibrobacterota > Fibrobacteria > Fibrobacterales > Fibrobacteraceae > Fibrobacter > Fibrobacter sp. UWH1. The sequence continues at coordinate 73,793 of NZ_MWQG01000012.1, read as the reverse complement.
TCGGTCTGGGCTTACCAGTTTTTTGGAAAGGATACCTTGTTCCATGCCTTTGACGAGAATGGCAAGCTGTTCGCTTCCGATACTATGGGAGTTCAAGTCTGGTTCAAGGTTGTGCCGGACGAGAAATACGAATTTGTCAAAAACAGCGTAAAAGTTTACGCAATGGAATGTGAGACTGAATATAACTCCCTCGGAGAATCTGGCAGTGAAGAGGACGGGATGAGTTATAACTCGTTAGAGGAATTTCTTGAATTCCGCGAGTGTTATCGCTTCTCGAACGAAGAGGAGGAAAACTATTATCTTGGCTGGGGTAATTTAGCGAAGGTCGTATTTGAGATTAACAAGAAGCCTGAAGAGGAAGAGCCGGTGGATGTAGAACTGGTCTTTGACGTACTGTTCGACGAAAAGACAACAGCCCTTGATAAAAAGCAGATTTATTATGGCTATGACTGGGTGGACAGTGCCCGTTACACATTCGCCAATCAGAATGATACAGCGACCTATAAGCTGCCGGCTTACGTCTATACTTCTGACGCCTGCGTTGTTGGCTGGTCCGAAAAGACGGAGCTTTCGGAACAGGACTGGGTGTATACGGCCTTTGACTTGCATCTGGCGGAACGTTCTGCCGAATCCGGCAAGAATAAGCTTTATGCCGTGTGGGCCGACGCACAGGAATGTGGCAACTACAACCACCTGAAGGTCTCCTCCGAACATGGTGTGCTGGTGCTGCAGAATGTGTCCCTGGAAAATGATTCCGTTGCCAGTGAGTATCGCTTTGCTGCAGACGGTTCCACTTTGCTTCCGAAGCGGATGGATGGATTCCGTCTTGTGGCGAATGGAACGCCGGATGCGGGCTATGAGCTGGATTCCCTGGTGCTGCATGGTTCCGATAGCATCACCTATTATTTTGCGGAAGGTGTCGCTTTGCCTCTGGCCCGCATGGATGGCGAACTGAAGGCTTACTTCGGCAAGGCCAACAAGACGCCTGTTGAAATTGTGTACGATACCTTGATGGGTTCCGGCAATGCGGTTGCGATGAAGTTCAAGACGAGCGATTTCGATGTGGCTCGTGGCGTGATGGCTTATGCCTTCCTGATCGATGCCATGGGCGTGGTGGATACGCTTTTGACAAAGTCCGTGGAGAAAACTTCTGACACTTTGAGCTTCCGCAAGTTCCCTCTTCGACCGGGAAGCTACAAGTTTAGCGTGCGCCTGTCCGAAGGCGGCAAGTTTGTGGATTCCAGGGAATATCCCTACGTGGTGGAAGATCGGATTGTGGCTACCGGCGAGGATACCTGGCAGATGATTTCTATGGCGCTGGTGGATACGTCTAAGCTTTCCCGTGATGACGACCAGATTTTCTACTGGTGGGACGACATGGGTACTCCCGGTTTGTACTGGCAGTACAAGGAACTGGGCCGTGGCGAAGAATTTGACGACCGCCGTGGTTTCTGGTATAACACTCTGACCGGTCAGGACTTGCTGCTGAATTCCAAGAGGGAACCTCTTTATAAGGACGTGAAGTGGAACCTGGACAGTTCCTACAGCGGTTGGAACCTGGTGGCAAATCCCTATGGTTGTTACGTCAGCCTTTATGCGGGGCACGAAAATGAACGCAAGTCGGTCAACGAAAAGTCCCGCGTAAACTTCGTGCGTTACGATGTAAAGTCGGGCGACTATGTGGCTGCCGATACGTTGATGCCCTACGAAGCGGTATGGGCTGAAGTGTCTGGACCTGTGGAATGGCGTCTAAAGGCGGAACCGGTATACATCTCCGATTCCAAGGTTAGCGGTAATTCGCCTGCGGTCCTCAAAAAATCCCTGGCCAAGGCCGAAAATAACTCCAATTGGTACATCCAGGCCGTTCTTTCCGATAAGAATGGTCGCGAAGATTCCTGGAACATCATGGGTGTGAGCCCGGAACCCTTTGTGGGTTCTGAACCGCCTGCCGCCATGGGTGACCGTGTTTCGCTGTCTATCGTCGAAGGCAAGCGCGCCCTGGCCAAGTCCTTTAAGTCTGAATCCCAGAGCTATAAGTGGGATTTGAGCCTGAGTGCAAGTTCTGACCGAATGGGTGAACTGACCCTGGTGGGCGTGGCCGCCCTGAATGATATGGGTTACCGCGTATTTGTAACCGCAAACGGTGAAACAACGGAGATGAAGGAAGGTGCCGCCCTGAAGGTCGCCCTGAAGACCTCCGGTTCCAATGCCACGGTCCATGTGACCAGGGCGAACGCCGTGGTGGCTTCGGCTGTGGGTGGGCTTCGCTTTGTCCAGGCTGCAGGTTCTTTGGATGTGGGCTTTACCGTGGAAGAATCCCTGGCTGGCGCCCGTATGGTCGTAAATGTGCTGGATCTGCACGGCAAGGTGAAGGCTTCTTACAAGGGCCGTGCCGCTGCCGGAACGAACCGCGTGGCCCTCGAGGCTCCCAGAACCGGCTTGTACCTGCTCCATGTCCAGGTGGCAGGGGAGAAGGCTTCCCGGAAGATTATGGTAAAATAGGTCAAATTCGACCGTTTTTGCAGATGTATGGCGAAGAAGACGCCCGGGAAACCGGACGTCTTTTATAATAAATAATGATTAATTCGTAAAGGAAAGTTGTTAATTGATGGAATTTGATTGATTTTAAAGATTTATTGATAAAAGCTATTGATATTCCGATTCTCAATTATGAATTAAAGACATTGCCATAGGTATCCTTTTATTCTAAATTTGGGCGCACTATGACAAAGGCTAAATTCATCAAATTCGTTATCGCAACAATTCTCGCAATTGTTGCTCTCTACTTGCCGTACGAATCCCTGGGATTCGATGCAGCAAGCCCCATGGGCATCCTGAACCCGCTGGAAATTCGCGTCATTGGCGTATTCGTCATGGCTGCTCTCTTCTGGATTCTCCAACCGTTCCCGATTTGGTCTACTTCCATGCTGGTGATCGTCCTCATGATCATCACCATGTCTGATTCCGCTCTTGCCCCGTTCCGCGTTGATGGCGTGACCATGATTAGCCACAAGTCCATTATGGCTACCTTTGCAAACCCCATCATCATGCTGTTCCTGGGTGGCTTCTTCCTGGCTGCTGCCGCCACCAAGTACAAGCTTGACTTGAACCTGGCCCGCGTGCTCCTGAAGCCCTTCGGCAAGAACCCGAAGTTCGTGCTTCTTGGCCTTATGCTCATCACCGCCGTGTTCTCTATGTTCATGAGCAACACCGCTACCGCTGCCATGATGCTCGCCATCCTCGCTCCGGTGCTGAAGCTCTTCGACGAAAACGACCGCGGTAAGGCTGCTTTTGCTCTCGCCATTCCTCTCGGTGCAAACATCGGTGGTATGGGTACTCCTATCGGTACTCCTCCTAACGCTATCGCTCTTGGCGCCCTGAACGACGCTATCGCCCGCGGCGACCTGGCTGCAAATCCGGTTTCCTTCGGTCAGTGGATGGCTTTCGGTGTTCCTTACGTTATTATCCTTATGGTTGTTGCTTGGGTTCTCCTCATGAAGATTTACCCCATCAAGATGAAGGAAATGGTCCTGAACATCGAAGGTGCCGGCAAGTTCGATACTAGCCCCAAGGCAATCATCGTTTACATTACTTTCGTTCTCTGCGTTCTCCTGTGGGTTACCGGTAAGGGTGTTCACGGCATCAACGATAACGCTATTGCTATGATTCCTATGGCTGTATTCGCCCTGACTGGTGTGATCACCAAGAAGGACCTTAACGAAATGAGCTGGGACGTTCTGTGGCTGGTTGCTGGTGGTTTCGCTCTGGGTGTTGGCCTGAACGCTACTGGCCTTGCCGCTCACTTGATCAAGACCATTCCGTTTGCAAGCTGGTCTCCGGTTGCTCTCATGGTCGGTTGCGGTATCATCTGCCTGTTCATGGCAAACTTCATGAGCCATACCTCTACTGCAACTCTCCTCGTTCCTATTCTTTGTGCAGTTGGCATTGCTTGCCAGGACAACCTGGTTGGCCTGGGTGGCGTTACCGCTCTGTTGGTTTCTGTCGCCTTCGCTTCTTCTCTCGGTATGTCTATGCCGATCTCCACTCCGCCTAACGCTCTTGCCCACGCTACCGGCTACACCGATACCAAGGGTATGGCAATCACTGGCGTTGTGATGGGTCTCGTTGGTCTCGTACTCTCCTGGGGTATGATGATTATCCTGGCTAAGGCTCAGTTCTTTGGCGCTCCCGTTGTGAAGCCCACCGAAGCTGCTCCGGTTGCTGCACCTGTGGCTGCTGAAGCTCCGGCTCCTGCCGCTGTTGCTGACACCGCCGCTGCAGTTGCTGCCGATAGCACTGTCGCCCTGCCGGCTGACTCTGCCGCCAAGGTTGAAGTGGTTGACTCCGCTGCTGCCGCTCCTGCTGCAGGAGCTGCTAAGGTTGAAGAAGTTAAGGCTGAAGCTGCTCCCGCCGCTGAAGCCCCGGCTGCTGCCGAAGCTAAGTAATTAAGGTGGCGGGTTCTTCCCGCTGCTATATCGCGGGCCTGGTCCCGCAAACATTCGCAAGTTTAGCGGAATAGAGGCGCTCTGGAAACAGGGCGTCTCGTTTTTTTATGCGGTCTGGGAACTTGACTTTCTGAATTCTACGCCAGTCCTTCAAAAAGGGATGACGGACTTTGTTTGACGTATTTTATATATACGAAAAAAACCTCGCTTTTCAGCGAGGTTTCTTTCAGTGGTCGATACAGAACTCGAATCTGTGACCTCTACCATGTCAAGGTAGCGCTCTAACCAACTGAGCTAATCGACCATTTGCGACCATTTGGTTCTAACTTCCGTTAGGGTAGCCCAAATATAGAAAGCTTCTGTAATTTGTCAAGGGGATTTGGGCAAAAAAATTGAGTTTGTTTCTTTGTGCCGGAATTTATCGCTCGTCTTCGGGGACCCAGTAACGCAGGCGGCCCTTCACGTGGAGTGGTGGCTGGGCGTCCTTGCAGGAGCCGGAACGGCAATCCTTGAAATACAGGTTCAGGTCGGCAGTCCACAGGGAATCTCCGATGATCTCGTCGAAATGGATCGAGCTGCTGTCGGGAATTATGGGGGACTGGGACGAACCTTCCGCTTTCATCCAGGTGACATTCTGCATTCTTCCGTTGATGCTTGCCCGTGCCACAGGGGTCAGGTCCTTGCCTGTAGAGGGGTTGTTTACCAGCAGGGCAAACTGGTCCTTTCGGCTGCTTGCGGAGAGCTGCGTCTGGAAGTAGAAATAATGGTGCTGGTTGTTGACGTAGTAAGGGGGCTCCACATCGTTTTTATCCAGGTCGATGGTGTAGGGGCCCTCTCCGTTGACAGTGTACTTGAAATAGCCGCCGCCCTTGACTTCCCAACTGCTGTTGATGTCGCTGCACCCCATCAAGGTGGTGGCGAAAGTGGCGCCTGTAATTATGGCTGTAAAAATGCGGGTTGGGAACTTCATAGCCCTAAACTAGAAATTATCTTTGGCATTGATGACTGAATTTCCGGAGTTGGATCGGCTTGACGTAGAAACGCCCCTGGGTGTAGTTCACCTGGCGGGCTTTGTCATGGACGGTCCCCATCGGGAAGTAATCTTCAGAATTCTAAGGGAGGCGTCGGGGGAGCCCATCGCCGCCTCTGATCTGCAGGAGTCCGAGGATGATCCTAGGCCCCGGTTCCCGAAGCTGGACTTTGACGTGAACTGGACCCATTCCAAGGGCTATTGCGTCGTGGCCTATGGAGACCCTGCGACCGGCAAGGATTTGCTGGTGGGGGTGGACCTGGAACGCCATTCCCCCAAGCATTTGCGCCTGGCAGAACGTTTTTATAATGCCCAGGAGATTACCGCACTCCGTGAACTTGAAAATCGCGGGATAGAAGCGCAGACGGTTGAGTTTTACCGCCTGTGGTCTCGGAAAGAGGCCCTCTACAAGTGCGTAGGAGGATCATTCTTCGAAGGCGCCATCGGTCGCTCTGTACTGGAGGATTCGGTGTGGGCAGGGCCCGAAGGCGGTGAGCGTCAGGTTCATTTTGTTGACCTGGACGGGCAATGTTTTTCAGAAAATAAAAAAGGCGCCGGTTTCCCGGCGGCCCTTTGTGTTGCGGTTTCCCGCAAGTCTAACCTTGATTAGTTGAGGTTCTGTTCGCCCTGTGCAGCGGGTGCGCCCGGCGGCAGGGGAGCGGTCAGTGCATAGAGGGGCAGGCTGACCAGTTCTTCGTTGTCGACGGAGAGGCGTACGATGTACTTGTCGGCGCGCTTAATGGGAAGGCGCTGCAGGTTCAGGACCATGTTCACGGCGGCGGTGTCGAAACCCTGTGCTACCGGTGCCAGAGGAATCTTGGACTGCATGGGGTTAACCACCGGGTTGCCGCATACGTCTTCGAAGACCAGGGACAGCTCATGTTCGCCGGCTTCTGCACGCTGGTAGCGGATACGGAAGGCTACAGCGCACTGGGGAATCTGCATGGGGAACTGCTGGGCAAAAACGCGGTCAAATGCGCCAAGAATGTTCAGACGGCCACCCATGTCGCTGGCAGTAGCGGCGTCACAAATTGCTGCAACTTCAATATTCATTATTTACTCCCAATTTTCGGCCACATACTTCATGACGAGCGGGCCGTTGTATTTGTTAGGTTTGCTAGATCCATTTTCGCGGGCCAGCATCGACAGGAACAGCTTTCCTGCACCGTCAAATGCCAGCAGCGGGCTTGAACCACGAAGGTAGTAATTGTTTTTCTTCTGGAAGACCGCATTGAAGTACGGAAGCTGGTTTTCGCCGTAGAAGTGCCATACCTGCTTGCCGTTGACGGTCTTCAGCTTGAATACGTGGACCTGGGAGTAGTCGGCCTTATGGTCGTCCATGGCCAGGTAGACGTCGTTGTTTCGGGTAACTACGCTCAGATGGTAGGCGATGAAGCCTTCGAAAATCGGCTTGCCGAAGACGTCGGACTTGTTCCAGCTGATGCTATTGGTGTTCAGGGTTCCCTTGTACACGTAGGGACCGTAGTTGTTGTAGTCTCTGTTGGCGAATGCCATGTAGAAGGTGGAACCGCTGGCAGACAGCGACATCTTGCTGACGTTCTTGGCAACGGAAGAGGTTCCCTGCTTTTCGTTGTAGGACGCATCGTAGATGGCGCTGTAGAGGGTGTAGTCCGAAGTGTTGTCGACTGCGGTAACGACCAGGCTGCCGTTCACGAATACGCCGTTGATTTCGCGGAACGTGACATTCTGGTTGTTCTGGGTCTTTCTGGCGATATCCTTTGTGCTCCACTTGCTGCTGCTGTAGTAGGCCAGCTTGTTCAGCTTGCTGGAGTTGATGTACAGAACGACCGGCTGTTGCTTGGAGGTGTTGTACAGCAACTGGGGGCTGGTGGTGCTGGCGATATTTCCCAGAGAAGTGAAGTTCTTTGCCGTCTTGTCGCTGGAGTAGATGAAGAAGGTTCCCTTTTCATCCAGGAGGCCCACATACAGGCTGGTACCGTCGGTAGTCACCTTGATATCGACGATGGAGTCGGTCAGGGTGATGGTGCCGCCGCTGGTCCAGCTGTTACCGCTGAGGGCGGAGGCCTTGACGGATTTTCCACTGGTCGGGTATACTTCGATAGGTACATCGTCTACGATAACGAAGGCGGGGGCGACAATCAGGGAGGCGTTGTTGTTGAGGACGGTATCCTTGCCCTGGGTCTGCCATGCCTTTTCGAAGTAGATGGTGTGCTTGGCTTCTTCAGCGCGGTGACGGCTGTAGAAGGAAAGGGACGGTGTGGTCGTGGAACTGTCGCGGAAGTCCAGATAGATAGTCATGGAGCCCACGGCGGTTCTGCGCTTGAAGGCGGAGTTGAACTGGGAAATGTTGGTGTCCAGGGTGCCGTCGGGGTTACCCAGGTAGTAGCCGTTGTCGGAACCGCTAAAGCGCCAGTAGAAGACGTAATTGTCCTTGTCGCCCAGTTCACCCTGCTTGGAATTCTGTCCGCCCCAGGAAGGATCGAAGAAGTACATGGCGTCGTCATCCACGTTGGCGTCGCCACTCCACAGGTATGCGGTATCGGGAGCGGTAATGACACCCATGGGATGCTGCTTCAGGATGTGAACCACGGTGGTATCGCTGAAGGTTGCCTGGGTACTGGTTTCCTGGGCCTTAACGATACAGTACATGTCCTTGCCCTGTTCGGAGTAGCTGGAATCCTTGGAGATGGTCATCTTCTTGCCGTTGGCGTTGTAGTCGTACAGGGTGGCCTTTCCGCCCTTTTCTAGACTCTTGCCGGTTTCGATGACCTTACATTCCCATGAGAACCAGTCGATGCCCTGCCAGACGTCGTTCACGGTGGCAGAGAGGGTGAATGCGTCACCTACGTTGATGTAGATCTTTTCATCGTGGACCTGGATCAGGGGCTGTTCTGTGGTAAACTGGACCTTGACTGTGTCGGTGGCGGTGTTGCCGTCGTTGTCGGTTGCCCTTGCGACGCAGTAGTAGGAAACCTGAGGTGCGGGAGCCTTCCATACGGTGTCGTAGGCGCTAACAGTCTTCCAGTTGCGGTCGATTTCGCTGGGAGTTCCGCAACTCCATTCACGCTTGGAAATTTCGCCCGGGTCAGATGCGACGCCTTCGTTATCGTCGGTTGCCACGGCGCTAAGGGCCATGTTGAAGCCTTCGCGAACGATGATTTCCTTGCTCTTGACGGTAATGGTGGGTGGTGCGGTAATGACCTTGGTATGAATGGTATCGCGTGCGGTGTTTCCGTCATCGTCGGTGACCTGCACGATGCAGGAGTACTTGTCTTGCTTGGTGGAAGGCATGGTGGCTTCGGCGCTGCCGTTGCTGCCGGCGACGATGTTCAGGCCGATGTCGTTATCCTTGGAAAGGACACCGCAACCCCATTCGATCTTTACGATGGTGCCCAGTTCGTCGCGGGCGATGGCGTTCAGGGGGAGCTTGTCGTTGATGGTCACCATGTCGTAGCCGCTAGCTAGAACGGCCTTCACGGTGGGCGGGTCCAGAAGCACGGTGTAGGTTGCCGTATCGCGGGCGGTAAGGCCGTCGTCATCCTTGACCTGGACAACGCAGTAGTACTTTCCTTCGCGGTTGGGCATCTTCACTTCGGCCTTGTTGCTGGACATGATTTCCCAGTCGTTGGATGTCACGGTCTTGAGGTTGTCGCTACAGGCGTAGGAGTATTCGGCGATGTAACCCAGTTCGTCGTTTGCGATGGCGTTGATCGTCTGCACGGAATTGATCTTGACCGTGGCCTGACGTGTGCTGAGCTTGACGGTGGGCGGATCCAGCAGGACCTTGAAGGTCAGAGAGTCGTATCCGACTTCATCATCATCATCGGTAACCTTGAACTTGCAACGGAACTTGTCTGTTTCGGAGCCCGGCATGTTCAAGGTAATCTTGACATCGCTGACGCTCTTGGGAGTGTTGTCGAATACCTTCTTGTTGTCGAAGATGATTGTTCCGTTACTGCAACCCCATTCAATCTGCTTGACGTAGCCGTACTTGTCGCTTGCGTCTACGGTCACATTTACAGAGGAGTTGATCTTGAGCTTGTCGCTGCCGCTGTAGGTGGCCTTGACAGAAGGAGGATCTGCGATGACGATCACCTTGACGGTGTCGGAGACGCTTCTGTTCTTGACATCCTTGACGGTTACGACCACGTTGTAGGAGCCGGTCTTGTTAAAGGCCAGGGTGCCCTGGGTGTTGTAGCTTTCCTGTCCGTCGGTGAAGGTAGACGCTGTGGGGCAGGGGTACTTGGTATCGAGATTCTTGCTGTCGCCGCAGTTCCAGGAAACGGTCAGGTCGGAACTTCCGTTGCCGGGGAAGGCAGTCACCTTGAAGTCTATGGTGTCGTGCATGGTCACCGAGGTGGTAAAGCCGGGCTCGGTAAAGATGATGGCCGGGTTTTCGCCACGGACGCCGAACTTGACCTGGGCGCTGAGATTTACGTTGTTCTCTGTGTAGCGGACGGTCATGATGTAGTCGACGCCTTCTTCGGCCTTGGTAATATCGCTGTATTTCAGAACGAACTTGGCCTCGCCGTCGTCGTTGACTGCAGAAGTCTTGGTGACTGTGTCCTTACCGATGATGTAGGTCCAGCTGACGGACTTGGGGGCGGGGTAGGCTCCGGTAATCTTTGCGTTGAAGGTCAGTTCCTTGCCTTCGCTAATGAGCTGCTTCTGTGCGCCATCCACATCCAGGGTCAAGGTCGTTGCGTCGACCACGAAGCTGGGCTTGATGACTCGCTTGTTGCCGGCATTGTCGATAGCGGTGAATTCAAAGCTGTGGAGGCCGTCTTCCATGTTGGCCAAGTTGAATTCGCAGTTGTAGATTGCGCCCTGGTCTGTGTTGTTGCAGGTAAGGGTCTGTTCCTGCTTGTTGTGGGTTGCAGAAACGCTCTTGACTCGAGATCCCAGGTCGCGAACATAGACGGTCTGCCTTAAGTTGCGGACGGTCAGGGTGTCGTAGTTCTTTACCAGGATGATCGGGGCGACCGTATCCTTGAGGGACATGGAATCTACGGTGACCATGGCGCCGGATTCCACATAGATCTTGGTCAGGGAGTCGCTGGTGTATTCGCCGACGCCGGACTTTGCCAAAATGGTGTAGTTGCCCGGATCGACGTTGACTGTGTAGTTACCCTTGGTGTCGGTAACGCCGACAAAGGTGTTGATGCCGTTGTTCAGTTCCAGGTTGATTCCTTCGTGGGAGGTTCTGCCCTGGTAGTGTACCTGACCGGAGATGGAACCCTGGTTAGAGGAAATGTCGCCGATATAGAAGTTCCAGGGGCGGCTGGTGCCTTCGCCTGTAGAAATGCTTTCGATGTGGACGATGTCGTAGCCGTCGGTGACGTACATATCCCAGTAGATACGTCCTTTCAGTTCCTTGGCAGGATTGTTGATGAGCGTAATGGAGTTGCGTTCCTTTTCCTGGTCCCAGAAGTCGCACTTGGTGGACATGTAGTTTTCGGCAATCAGGTCTTCGGAGTCGAAAGCCTTAACAGGGGGAAGTCCGTTCTTGCCGTTCTGGGCGTAGATGAAGTACTTCAGGTCCTTGGGATTGTCTTCGTCGGTACCTTCGTAATAGAAGTAGAAGGGCTTGGTAATGTCGTGGCGTTCACCATCCTTGGGGTACAGGATTTCCAGCTTGGGGATCCTGTTGAAGTGGAGGTTTACGCTATCCTTGGTCTCGTTGTTATCGTCGTCGATGGCGATAACGTAAATCTTCTGGTTGCCCTTGGAGTCGATCTTCTTGGGATCGTTCTTGATGGTCAGGTACAGGGAGTCGTTATTCTTGCGGGTCTCGTACTTCCATTCCTTGGGGTCTTCCTTGCCGCTGGCGTCCAGGTCCACCATGATCTTCTTGATGGTGCCGAAGGAATCGCTAACGGTAATGGGGAAGACGATGTTGCCCTTGTTGCTGGTCCACAAGGTGTCCTTGGGAACGTTCAGGACAGGCTTGGTGTCGATGACGTTGATATAGGTGCGCTTGGTGTCGGTACCGGCGGTGTCGGTGGAGTTGTTACCGTCGAAGGCGATGAACAGCGGGTAGTACACGCCGGGCTTGGAGTAGGCCCAGGCCATGGGCGTTGCGTTGTTGCCCAGGATGACGGTGTCCTTGCCGTCGGCCTTGGTCAGGTTCCACTGGAATCGGTAGATCTTGTCGACGTTACGGGGCAGGATGCCCATCAGGTAGACCGTATCGTTTACGGTAACTGTCAATGTGTCTGCCAGGGAGTCCGAGGTGTTGAAGTTAGTGTTGGCCATGGAGTCGGCGAATGCCTTGGCGTCTTCGAAGGACTCGCGCTGGGCGAAAATTCGGGAATGGTTATTCTGGAGGCTCACGTCTTCCTTGACGGAGGGTTCCCTAGAGCAGTCCGAAAGGCCTGCTATGGCTAAAATACCAAAGAGCAATGTTAAATATCGTGACTTACGCATGACTTACCTATGTTGCACCTTTTGGGGTTAAACCTTGTATTGTAAACTTTTATAAAATGTATCTTTTTTGAAAGCATTTGGGTGTGGAATTTGCACCGATGGAGTAAGATTTATGGAATTAATACCCCTTTGGTATTGGTTGGCTGTTTTTTTTGTTTTTGGCGCCTGTGTCGGTAGCTTCTATAACGTTATCGTGTACCGCATGCCCCGCGGGATTTCGCTGATTAACCCGCCCTCCCACTGCCCGCTGTGCAAGAAGCAGATCCCCATCTACCTGAACCTGCCTGTAATCGGCTGGTTCATTCTGCGTGGCAAGACCGCCTGCTGCCATAAGCCCCTCAATATTATATATCCCATTGGCGAAGCCCTCTGCGGTTTGCTGGGGGCCCTGGCCCTGTTCGCTGCCGTGGCGGTCAATTACGGTGCCGTTGTGCCGGAACTTTTTGTATCGCCCGTGATGCAGCCCAGCGTGTGGGCCGATGCCCTGGCCATGTTCTGGCTCCTGCTGGGAGCTTACCCCGTCTGTGCGGTGGATTTTAAGTATAAATTAATTCCCGATTCCATGAGCGTTGGCGGCATTGTGGCTGGCCTCCTGATTTCGCTTATTCCCGGGGGCATTACCCCGCTGCAGAGCCTGATCGGCGCGGTTGCCGCCGGTGGCGGCCTCTATTTGCTTGGACTTGTGGCAAGCAAGGTCTTCAAGAAAGAAGCCATGGGCTTTGGCGACGTGAAGCTTTTGGCCGGCTACGGAGCCCTCATGGGTTGGCAGTCTGCGGCCATGATCCTGGTGGTTGCCGCCGTGGTGGGCCTGCTGGTGATGATCCCCTACGCCCGTATCCAGCGCAAGATTGCAGAAAAGGCCGTGGTGGATGATTCCGAAGATGTTTCTGGCCAGATTCCCTTTGGTCCGTTTCTGGCCCTGGCGGCCCCTATCGTGTACCTTTGGGGCGAAACCTTCCTTGAACTTTATATAAGGTTTGTAGTCGGAGAATAGAACGTCTAACTTTTAATAGAAAAACTGGCTCCCGGGTGGGGGCCAGTTTTTTTTGTTGGTTGGTATTGGAGGAGGAATTTCTTATTTCGTCTGGATGTAGCGTCTGATGGCGGTACCGGACTTGCTGTACTCTACGACGATGGCGCGGGTGGCGACCATCTTGTTCGGCTTGGTGTTGCCGGTGTAGAGGGGGCGGCCCTGCATATCGAAAACGCGGTAGTAGCTGGCTTCGGCCTCGGTAGCCGCATCTGCGATGGTTCGGATGGCAGATTCTTCGGAATCGCCGGATTCAATTTCTTCGGAAGAATTGCTGGATTCAATTTCTTCTTCGGAACCGCTAGACGCGATTTCTTCAGAGGAACTGCTGGCCGGGTCTTCGATTTCTTCTGCAGCCACTTCGAAAGTCACGAATTCAGACATCTGGGTCAATCCGGAATTGTCGGTAGCTACGGCCACGGCGGAGTAGGTTCCTGCAGCCAGGTCGTTTACGGTGACGCTATAGGGGGCAGAAGTTGCGGTTCCCACCAGCTCTGTTCCGATGTAGAAGCTTACGCTCTTTACGGAACCGTCGGCATCGCTTGCGGAGGCGGAAAGTGTTACGCTGGAGCCTGCATCAAAGGCCTTGTTGGCGGCGGGTGCCGTCATGGCGACGGTGGCTGCCTTGTTGCTTACGCCAAAGGCCTGGTCGTAGGCGGGCATGGATCCGTAGCGGCCTCCCACGCCTGAGAGAGAGGGCAGGTCGGTGGGAAGGCTGTTTACGTCTCGCTTTTCCCAGCTGTAGCTGGGGTTGAAAGTTTCTGCCTGAGGGGCACCCATGGTTACAGTACCATTGTAGCGGTGCTGCTGGGTGGTGTTGCTATAGGTGATGCCGCTAAAGTAGACATAGCCGTTGTCGCCCCATTCTGCCAGGTAGCCCTTGCCGTTCTTGATGTAGCTATTTTCGTAGCGGACATAGGCCTTGGCTGTGGCACTGTGGCCGCTGGCGCCTGCAATGAAGAAGCGGTTGCCGTCTACCAGCTGGTTGTAAAGGTGAACCTTGGAACCGTCGTTTTCACCCGTTACCTTGGGAACGCGGCCGTAGGTATTATGCCAATAGGAGTTGGCGTAAGTCAGCTGGGCGTCTTCTACCAGTGCCATGTAAGGGTCGGTTCCCCAGCAGTTGAAATCGTTGGCGCCGTCAAAATCCAGGTAGCTGATGGTAGCGTTGTCTACGAATTCCATGTCGAAACCGTCGCTAATCCACTTGTAGCTAATATGGTCGGCCCAGAACTTGTCCACATGCTTCGAAGAGGTTCCTACCGTTTCGAGACCGTCGCCACCTTCGATCAGGTGGGGGTTCACGTCGTAGATGGCCAGGTTGCGATAAATGTGGTTGCCGCTGCCTTCGTTACTGCGGACTGCAATAGAGGCTCCACGCAGATTGGCGCCGCGGCCCATGCCCACCAGGCTCTTGTTGGCCTTGGTGGTAATCCAGTTGGACCATGCCATCAGATTTTCGCTTTCCTGGACAATCTGCACGCCGGCTTCGGTCAGGTCGCTGCAGCTATTGGCCTTGAAGGTGATGCGGTAGAAAGTATTGGTCTTTCCGGTGACCGCATTCTTTTCGGAGCAGGTAGTTTTGCACCAGGTGCGTCCCTTGGCCTTGGCTTCGGTTACCGCATTGCGGAACTGGCGGAAATCGTAGGTTCCTTCGGGAACGAGAATAGTCAAGGCGTCAGAAGACTGCAGGTACTTGCGGACTTCTGCGGAATCCTTTGCGATAACGATTTTGCCTGCGTCGCCGCCTGTTGTAGAGGCACCGAAACCTTCTGCCCTTACATTCAGGGTAAACAGGAGGACTGCGACGGAATCGCTTTCGCTGCTGGTCCAGATCCACTTGGACTGGGTATTTGCGGCAAAGCCCTTCAGGTCGCCGCCGCTAGGCATCTTTGTGTTGGAATAGCTCAGGGCTGTAGCTCCGCCCCACATGCTCAAGTCGCGGCCCTTTTCCTTCCAGGAGGCGTTTCCTACAGACGGCTTGGATTTCCAGTCGCTGCCGCTGTAATAGGAACGGTCAAGATCGTCAATCTGGACCAATACGCCGGGGGCTCCCGCGCCGTTGACACCCACCACGGAGAATGCGTTCTCGCCGGGGAGCAAAGTCATAGGAATGAAGCGGACGCGACCGGCCTGATTGTCTTCGGCCAGCAGGGCGCCATTGTGGTAAAGGCGGTAGCCGCCATCTGCCACAATCCACACTCCCGGACCCTTTCCTGCGTTGTAGGTGGCGGCGATGAGCTGAGAGCCCACCTTGTCTCCACCTCCATAGTTTTTGTCTGCAGGAAGCGTCACCACTTCATTTGCAGGCGTGGCGGCCAGCGATACACCACACGTACCAGCCATAACCATGCCTGCGATAATTTTACCCAAAACACCTTTTTTCATAAAGTTAAACCTTTCTTTTTATGAAATCCCAAATATCCCTGGTTCCTAGACAACGGGCATCCCAACCTCGTCGGCTCTGAACCATTGATAAATCTACCCAAAAAGCGGGAATATTCCTACTTGTTTTATGACTGAACCTCATTTAGCGTTGTTTCTGGACAACGGCAATGCGCTGGCCGATACCCCCATTTGCCCCCTTTTTCTTACATTTTGGGCATGGTTGAACCGCAAAAACAGAAAAAAGTCTTCGAATACCTGGATTACCGGGAATTTTTGAGGGACTATTACAGTCAGAAGAAGGCTGCAAACCCGGCCTTCTCCCTGCGTGTATTTTCTGACAGGATCGGTTTCAAGGCCAAGGACTTTATTAGCCGCGTCATGAACGGCGAAAAGAACCTGAGCCAGCAAAGCATTCCCAAGGTGGCGTCTGGGCTGCGGTTGGGCAAGCACGAGACGGAATTTTTCGTGGCCCTGGTGGAATTCAACCAGGCCGAAACCACTGACGACCGCAATGCCGCTTTCGAAAAGATGCAGGCCGCCATGAAGGTGGTCCGCTTTGCCGAAAAGCAGCACATGCTGGGGCATGCCCAGTATATGATCTATTCCCACCCCCGTCATCTGTTTATCCGTAGCCTGATCGGCATGTTCGGATTCGACGGGGATTATGCCGCCCTGGCAAAACAGGTGAATCCAAAAATTACCGCCGACGAGGCGAAGCAATCCGTAAAGCTGCTGGAAGAATGCCGACTCATAAAGAAGGATGAGAACGGCAAGTACGTGCTTACAGAAAGCGCCATTACCACAGGGGATCGTACGTCAAAGCTGGCCCTTCGCGGTTACCATCAGAATTGCCTCAAGATGGGGGCGGAATCCATCGACCGTGACCCGCCGGGCAAGCGCCACATTTCTGGCCTGACCCTGGGCATCAGCAAGGAAGGCTACGACCGCATCGTAGAACGTATCAATGCCTTCCGTAAAGAAATTGCCCTCATCGCCGAAGAGGATGAGGGCAGTGATAAGGTGTTCCAGATGGAATTTGCGTTGTTCCAGGTGGGCGGAAAATCAGAAAGCTAGCTTAAAAGGCGAATGTCTTTTGTGTGAGGGACTTTCCGTTTTCGGTAACCCTGACCATATAGACCTTGTGATCCAGATTTCCAAGGTTCAAACTATAATCCCTTCCTGCAAAACGTTCCGCAAGAATCTTGTTCCCCAGCATATCGAAAATGGCAACTTCCTTCGGGGAGGCGCTTGCTGTATTGATGTGCAGGGTAGAACCTTCTACGTGGAGCTTAAGCCTAGAGGCGACGGTGGGAGCGAATCCTGTTGTAGATGAAGTAGGCTCGGCCTGCTGACTGCTAGAAGAAACTTCACTGTCAGAAGGATTCTCACTGCTAGAAGAAATCCCGCTGCTGCTGGAAAGGGGCTCCGGCGTGGGGCACTTGGAAAGAGGCATGGCGGAGTTGGTGGTAAAGCAGGCCAGGGTGTCTCCTTCTAGAACGAAGTTGTATACGCCCGGAATGCCTGCCCTGCCGCTCTTGTTGACGAAGGTGAAGTCGGCATAGTAACCGCCCTTTTGAACGACCTTGTTCATGGCCACACGCTGGTGGCTCTTGTTGCTGTTGACCGCTGCGTTTTCGAAAGCGTATGCATCGTAATCGATGTACCACACATATACGCCGTTGTTTTGGATGTAGGCGTCGTACTTTACGGCGGGGCGGTATTCAACAATGTAATATTCGTCGTTCTGGTTTGGGTTGCTGACAGAAAAGGCTTCCATCTTTGAAATGTCCCTCATGACGTACGAGGAATTGGGAGACATTTCCTTGATGGTCATCCAACCCATGGCTTCGCGTTCGAAGGCGGAGAACGAGGGCGGCGTTTCCCAGTTGCCGTTGTACATGCCCTGGGTCATGACATCGTAGGGAGTGGGGCCCGATACAAAGTTCGTTCCGGAGCCGGAGTACATGTCGGGGAGACCCAGCACATGGCTAAACTCGTGGGCGAAAATTCCCATGGCGTTCAATTTCGAATTTTTGGAATTGTCGCGGTACTGGGCGATGAACAGGTAGGCGTCGAATGTATATCCGCCGGCGGTATAACCCTTGCTCCACTGGCTGGCGGCGCCGTTGTAGATCATCTGGTATTTGTGCCCCCAGAAGTAGTCGCTTTGCTTAAGGGCGTTTTGTTCTTCGCCGGGGAACAGGAAGAGGAACCCGTCGACGGTGGTGCCTTCGGCGCAGTACTTGTTTGCGTTGGCCTTGAAGTTCGGGTGCTTGACCAAAGCGTCAATACCTGCCTTGGTGTAATTCCCTTCGCTGAAATTACTGCCGCTGCCGAAGCTGGTCTGTGCCACGTTTAGCGGTAGGGGGTAGATGTCAAAATGAATGTCCAGCTTACCGTTGGATGAATGGAGGTAGTAATCGCGGAGGCTGCCGATGTTGCCGTTCTTGTTGTAGCCTTCCTTGTTGAGCAGGTCATAGACGGCGGCGGAGTCGGCGTGGGGAATGTCTGTGGTTCCGACCAGGAGGGTTGGGATGTAACGTTCCCCCGAGACCCACTTTTGCGGGGTAGGGCGGTTTAGGGGCTGGGGGCTAGAAGAGCTCCTTAGTATCAATGCGCCGGGCTGTTCACTTTCGTCGGGAAATCGGCCCCCGTAAATGGCCTCATGCTTTTTTAGGATATTCTGCTTCTGGGATTCGTCTAACTGTTCCAGAAATTCATTTTCGGAGGGCAGCCTCAAATCCTTGTCGTGGGCGATAACGTTAGACGGTTTGCCGTTGGTGTCGGCGTAAACGTAAGTCCCGGATTGGTCGGGGAGCACCAGGTAGCCATCCTGGGTGGTGGCATAATGATAATGCTCGTCACCATGGTTGACAAGGGTGAGCTTGGAATCTCCGTTGTCTACAGTGTTGTAGACGTTAGGGGCTGCAGGGCGAGCCCAAAGTGCAGAAACGATGCCGCTGAATAAAATTAACCCGAAAGCACTCTTCATGTTAAACTCCTGCAGAGAAAGATAAATTTTTTTGGGGAGAGCCGGTTGCTTTTTCTGTGAATACAATCTCATCCTCTTTACAATTCCATCTTGTTTGTTTAACTTTGCACACAAGTTCACTCCGGGTGACTTTTTTTGGGCCTCATTTACGGACCCTTTATATCTACTAGATAAAAACTTCTCTTTTGGAGAAATCATGAAAAATAGGGTATCAAGGTGCGCAGCCTTGATTGGGACCGTATTGTCTCTTTCGAGCTTTGCGCAGGTTTGTAACGAGGTCATCTTGTACAAGGGTGGCGAATCTGGCGTGATGGAGGCCGGAAATACATTTCCGGAATCTCCGGAGTGGAATGCTAACTGGGGAAACATGGGAACTTTGGTCCCGCCGTATATCCGCATTTCTGGAGCGAAGGCTTCTGCGGGCGACTGGAGCGGAACCATGGTCCTGGATCGCATGCCGGTAAACGTTCCTGGAGGCAACCTGTCTTTGGACCTGTCGGTTTCCCGGGCGGGGAAGGTGGGCGTCTGGCTGGAGGGTGATTTCGGCGTTAGCGCGGTACATTATGTGAATGTGTCTGCCGGTGTGCCGAACCACCTGGAAATTCCCGTCGCCTCGATTGTGGGTTCTGCCGGTGGACTTGTCCAGAGGCTTGGCGTTGGACTTTATGACGTTCCCGCCAACAGCTATGAGACTCTCTTTCTGGATAACATCGCCTTTAGCTGTGCCGTGGGTGTTGATGGTATGGTCGATGGCGACTCCGACGATGAATCCCGGGAATTGGTGGTGGACTATTCCTTTAGCGATGTGGTTCCTGCAAGTCCCCGTCGCGAAACCCGGTTCAGGAGCGTTGCGGCTACAGAAACTTCTGCCGCCTACGATTCTGTATCCCGCGTAAAGATCGCCGACTCCACCAACGCCGACTTTGTATTGGCTGAACAGGAACATCTGCAAATCCAGAACTTTATGGAATCCGCGGAGCTTACTCCCGAGGAATCTCGCCGAGGTTGGTTTAACAGTATGTATCTGATTGAACGGAACCGTTTGCGGGATAGCGCCATGGCGAATCCGAAGGCGCTGTTCTACGAGGCGGCGGAATTTACGGCGGGGTATGATAATCGCGTCATGCCTGTCCTCGTCGGTAATGTGGACTATGCCTACCGCGTCTGTGCCGATACTTCCTGCGAAGTTTCTGATTTTGAGTCGGGCAGGGCGCTGCTGGCAGGGTTGCCTTCGTCAGAGGTTTCTGGGTCTGTACTTGAAATTTACTATGACCCCTATTTTATTGCCACTAACCGCAGTTCTATTCCGACTCTAGAAATCCACGATGGCAAAAGATGGGTGAATGTTCCCCTGAAATCAAAGGTCCGCGTAGAATTCGATTCTGCCGGTAAAAACAGCGTGAGTGTCCGCCTTGCAGATGGTGATATGACGGTTACTCAGAATATTGCAGTGGAGGTGAAATAATGCGTTTCTTCTTGTTGATGGCGACACTTCTGTTTGCCGCGGCCTCTTCTTTTGCCTCGGTAAAGGACCTGTTCTTCTATAAAGACGGCAGCCGTACTTGCGTAAAGGATTCCTATGGCATGGCGCCTGTGGATGCCGACGGAAAAAGCTGCAGTAGTTCCTCTAGGCACGATGTTCGCATCCGTGTGATCAATGCCGAACAGAATTCGGGGCAGAAGCTGGGCTTTAATCTGGTTCGCCCCTTCCTGATTATCGACGGAATCAATCTGGACCCCGGTAACCAAAGGACCCTCTCCAGTTTTCAGGATGATGCCAGTCAGATGGGGCTTTCTAGCCTACTTTCTGATCTGGGATATACCCCTGTGCTGGTGCAGTTCTCGGAAACGGTTCTGCAGTCCCTGCAGAAAAATGCCGAACATTTTACGGACCTCATGAAATTCATGAACAGGAATAAGTTGTTCGGCTTTGCCAACCGTTCTGTCGACGGCTTTGTAGTTATGGGCATTAGCCAAGGGGGAATTATCGGCCGCTATGGTGCCTACAAGTATGATTCTGCCCGCTCTTCGTCTGATGCTCCTGTGCGCCTGTTTGCCTCGCTGGATTCGCCCCATCAAGGGGCCGTGATTCCTAAAAGCCTGCTTTACACGATTGACTTCTGGGCCGAAAGGGGCGGAAGCAGTGAAGCTGAAGCCTTCAGGGATTTAATTCAGGGGGATGGTGCCCAGGACTTGCTGTTGGCCAGGCTAGAGAAGCGAAGTCAGCACCTCTTTTTTACGCCTACGGTGGTAAAGGAGGATTTCTCTTCGAACCGATTCCTTTTCGGGGATTACCGCAAGGCTGCGGAATACAAGGGCTTCCCTTCTGTTCTTGTGGCCCAGGGGCTGCTGAAGGGTAAGGAAATTTCCCACTCCAAGACTTACTTCAAGTTGAATCGCAGGGCTAAGAAGGCGGGTACCGTAATGGGCCGTGCCGAAAGTTACCTGTATGCGCCGGGGAGCGATTCTTCGAGTCTTTCCTACAATCGAATTTATCGTAAGATTAGCGAAGATTTCAAAAGAGATGAAGTCCGCTATTCCAAATATGATTTCGTACAGGGGAGTACTTACCCTTTTTCTAAGGTGATGTATAATAACCTGAGAAAGGGAATGCTGAATGCCATGCCCAGCGGTATGAAGATGAAAATCCTTGGGGCTCATTTCTCCTTGAGCACAGGGTGGGATGCTGATACCCTATATCAGACCCAGAGTACTTTCATTCCTACGGCTAGTGCCATGGATTTAAAGTGTAATGGCAAGATGGCCATGAACCAGGGGTGTGCCTTTAGCCAGTCGTCTAGCGGATTGAATTTTGAAAAGCCGGGTAGTCATAGCACCGCGACAGCCTTTTACGGCGTCGATCCGACACATCCCCGCTATAAGGATTCAAAGGGACCCCATCATATTGAACTTCCTGTAAGTAAGGGCGAGTTGGATACGACGGTTCTCCGGGGTATTCAGACGGACATTTGGAGGGTTCTGTGTGAATTGGCCAAGGCGGATTATGATACGGCCCGCAAGGAATATCGTAATGCCTATCTGGCGGAACATTTTACTCCGAAGGCCAGCTGCATGGATAATGCCAATATCCCTGCAATCGTGAAGAATGCCGGCCTTACCCAGACGAAGAAATTCCCTTATGCCAGGTATGACTACAAGACTTCTGCCACCGAAAAGAGCGGTACCGTCAAGTTTGACTTGGCTGCAGGCTGGCATCGTGTGGCCTGGTTTGACTACGGCGAAAACATTCCGGAAGGGAGTTCCTTTGAAGTTGATGTAAAGGTGGAGAACGCAAAGAATGACTGGATGCGTGCAGAACTCCTTCTGCATAAGGGCAAGAACAATTCCAACCAGCTTCAGCTGACCGAAGTGAAGGTCCCTGTCGATGGCAAGAAACATACCTTGCGCTGGAAAATGCCCTTTAGCAGGAATGCCCCCAGCACCTACAGGTGGATTCGCCTTGTGCTGAATTCCGATGGAGGCCGTGTGGCGTTGTCGAATCCAAGGCTTGTGGTGACCGGTGTAGAAATGCCTGAACCGGATCAGATCAAGTCCAACATAATTTACCCCAACTCGTCTTACAAGGTGACACCGTGGCTGTCTTCTACCCGGGTGCGCTATATGCCGACGGCTCAAGGTCAAAAGGCTTTGCAGATTGATTTCGATGCTGCGGAAAGGGGAGTCCATATCATCTTTGATAGTGCAAAGTCCTTGAGGGGATTTTCAAACTTGCGGGTGTCCTTTAAGCAGGGTACTTGTAGTGAAACGGCCGTGTATTTCGATTCCTATCGAGGGGGCGCTCGTCGCCTTAGGGACTTTGCCCCGGCGGGTACAAGTGCGGCCCTGATTCCCCTGGATTTGATTGTGGATACCCGCGTTACGCCTAATTTTGGATTGTCTGCAAGCCGATTGTCCATTTTAGGTATGAAAACTTCGGAATCTTGCGTTATTCAAGATATTTTGTTAGAATAACTTGTGTGTTGCATATAAAATTATGTAAAATTTATATGCTTTTTTACAGGCAAGATTTTGATTGCGTAGGGATGTAAAAAGGAGATAAAAATGAATAAGAGTACCATCGCCATGGTTACCATGGCTGCACTGTCGTTGAACTTGACCGGCTGCCTTCTTCCCAAGGCTCGCTCTATGGGGGCTTCCCTGATGCCAGTCCCCCTGGATCATCGAGTCGATGGAAATGACGACTCCCAGAAGGTGACTTTGTCTGCTAGCGGTTTCTGGAACCGTAATTCAGAAGACCACAACTTGGATAAGGTGATGTCTGGTGGTGGCGACCTGGGCCTGACTTATCGCTTTGGCGGTTCTTTGTCTCCGCTGTTTGTGAATGCCGCGGCAGGGGCCTTTGGCGGTTCCCTTTCCATGTCCTGCACGGAGAGTGATTGCAAGAATCACGGCGAAAACGAAAAGTACAGGCAGTGGCTCTCTACTAAGGAAGGCCAGAAGGACTACAGTTTCTGGAATGTTCAGGAACGAGTTCTTGTAGGTGCTGACTTTAACCCCGGTTCCTTGATGATCATGGGGCTTGGTGCCGGAATGCAGTTCTACCAGGGTAGCTCTGACTACGACGATCTCCGCGATAAGCTCAGTGAGAAAAAGATCATGGATGACGTCGATCGGAATGTGGGCTTTGGAGTTGTCTCTGCGGTCTGGCTTGGCGCCCACCTGGGCAAGCAGGGGCAGTACGGCAACGTGGTGGCCGAAGTGGATACCTATTTCAAGGGCGACCCGGAAGACTGGCTTGGTAGCGTTAAGCTGACCTACAGCCACCCCACTGGATTCTTTGGCGGCGCCGCCTACGAAGACCTGCTGGGCCTTACCCTGTATGCGGGTAAAACCTTCACGTTCTAGAATAATTAACAAGAACAAAAACAAGAACAAAAAACAAGAAACCCCGCGAGTTGAATCGCGGGGCTTCTTGTTAGAACTGCCGTAGCCAACTTGCGTCGGCTTGGCGAGCAGTAGTCTGCGGCTTTCGCCTTACGACTACTTCAGGGTGCTTACCTGAACGTCCCAGCTCTGGTTGCCGAGGGCGATACGGTAAGTGGAAGCCTGACCAGCCTTCATGTTCTTGGTGTCCACAGCCGGGGCAGCGTTGGGGTCCTTCTTGGGAACGCCGATGTGACGGTTACCCTTGAGGAATTCGATACCCTTGTTGCCAGCCTTAGTCTGGAGACAGCCAACGATGAAGATGTTTTCGTCGGTAACAGGCAGACCGTTTTCTTCGAGCTGCTTCTTTGCAGCCGGAATACCCGGTTCGAGGATTTCTTCTGCGCACTGAACGCCCGGATGAGCTTCAGCGAACGGCTTCATGCCGAACTGATCTGCAGCGATCTTCACCAGTTCCGGATCCGGTTCGCAAGGAGTCTTACCCTGGTAGCCAAGGAGCATCTTGCCGTAGCCTTCAGTCATCTTGAACCAACGATCACGACCAGCGTTTTCGTTGATGGTGTTCATGTAGGCCTGCTGGAAGTAGAACTGAGAAACCGGGGTCACGGAAGAAGCAAAGCCACCGCGAGCCACGCATTCGCTCATGTTCTTGATCACCTTGTCGTACAGGTGGAAGGTCTTGGTTTCGCGCATCATGAGGGTGTTGGCGGTAAGTGCGCCACCCGGCATGGGGGAGAAAATCACGTCCGGAGAGATCTGACGAGCTTCGGGCGGGAAGTTGTAGTCCTTGAGGCATTCAACGGCGACGTTGTTTGCGTCCATGAGTTCCTTGATGTGATCGTCAACGATACCGTCTTCGCCGAGAGCCAGCTTGTAGTCGGTGCCCTTGAGAGCGTGGAACATGGAGAACAGGTCGGGCTGGGAAGTACCACCGGAAAGGGGCTTGCGAGCCAGGTCAACGCCGTCTGCGCCACCTTCGATAGCTGCCTTGTACTGAGCAACACCGGTACCGCAGGTATCATGGCTGTGGATGCGGAGTTCGACATCGTCGCCCAGGAGCTTACGAGCGCGCTTGAAGGTTTCGTAAACTTTGGTGGGGTTGGCGGTACCGGAAGCGTCCTTGAAGCAAACGGAAGCAAACGGAACGCCTGCGTCCAGGATGTTCTTGAGGATGCGTTCGTAGAAAGCGGCATCGTGTGCGCCTTCGCATCCCGGAGGAAGTTCCATCATGGTAACCACGACTTCGTGTTCCAGACCGGCTTCGGTAATGCACTTACCGGAGTAGATCAGGTTGTTCACGTCGTTGAGAGCGTCGAAGTTACGGATACGGGTCATGCCGTGCTTCTTGAACATGTCGGCATGGAGCTTGATCATGTCGCGGGGCTGGGGTGCCAGAGCCACAACGTTAATACCGCGGGCCAGGGTCTGCAGACGAGCCTTGGGGCCAACGACGCGGCGGAATTCGTCCATCATGTCGAATGCGTCTTCGCCGCAGTTCTGGTAGAGGGCCTGGAAACGGGCGCCGCCACCTGCTTCAAAGTGGGTGATACCTGCGTGGCATGCAGCTTCAACAGCCGGCATGAAGTCCTTTGCGAACACGCGGGCACCGAAAATAGACTGGAAACCATCACGGAAGGAGGTATCCTGGAACTTGATCTTTTTCATGTGTCTTCCTATGGGGCTTATAACCCCGTGTGTATTAATTCAATAAAATACGCCGATGAATATAATAAATGTGGTAGGCCCGTGTTGAACCTAAATTAGGTCTAACGATACTTTTTACAATCATAAACCTCAAAACGGACTAGGTAGAGAATATTTATATTTGAAATATGAGCTTGATAAATACGATTGTTGTTTCGGGGGGCACCCACGGTAACGAGCGTACTGGTGTGCGTCTGGTTCAGAAGTGGATGGATAATCCTGAATGTTATAACAATTTATGTAAAAGTGCAAAGGTCGAACTGGTACTTGCCAATCCCGAAGCCATAAGGTTGAACCGCCGCTATCGGGACCACGACCTGAACCGCGCCTTCTCCCAGACCTGCCTGGATATGAATGGGACTCCCCAGCAGTATGAGTTCCGCCGGTCTAAGGAACTGAACGAAATTTACGGACCCAAGGGCCCCGATACCAAAACCGACCTGATCCTGGATGTCCACAACACCGGATCCAACATGGGCATGTGCCTGATCCTTTCTGACAGGGATCCCTTCTGCATGAGAGCCTCTGCGGTTTTGACTCAGGAATTTTCTGACGCCTGGATTTATTACCAGCCCGAGGAACGCAGCGCCTCGCCCTACTTCGGTACGGTGGCCAAGGCGGACATCTGCGTAGAGATTGGCCCCCAGCAGCACGGGACTCTGGACGCCGCCATTTTTGAGCGCTCCGAAAAGCTGGTCCAGCGCTACCTGGAACTGGCCGAAGAATGGAACCGCGGCGAACTGCAGAAACGCCCGCCCATCAAGGTGGATGTGTACACCCAGTTCAAGGATATCGGCTACCCCAAGCCCCAGGGCGGTGGAGCGATCCAGGCCATGATCCACCCCAATCTCATGGGACACGACTATTGTGAATTGAAGGATGGGGATAAGCTGTTCAGAATGTTTGACGGTAAGGATATACTGTACCATGGTGAAAGCCCGGTGTACCCCATCTTTATCAGCGAACCCGCCTATTACGAAAAAGACATCGCCATGAGCCTCACCACAAAGACCGTGGAAGAGTGGTAAAAATTTGGAACATCTTGAAAGCGATGTCATCCTGACCTCCCTTCCGTGTCATCCTGAACCCCTTCCGCGTCATCCTGAGCGGAGCGAAGGAACTAGAATTTATTTAGAACAAGAGAACGATTGTATGGCTGAAGAAAACGAAGAACTGAAAGAAGTGAATGGCGAAGAACGCCTTAAGAATTTCATGGAACTGGTGCAGAAGCAGAAGGGCGAACAGTGGAGTTCCCGCTTGTCCGACATCCTGGATGCTTTTGAAGATTTCTTGACGACCCGCCCCGAACCTCCCAAGGAATGGTCCGATACCTATGCCGCCAAGGGCAAGGAATTTGACTACTATCAGGTGGTGCTGCCCCAAGATTTCCAGGACCCTTACGAAGATGACCTGGGCAATATCCACCGTCTGCGCAACGAGTTCGAACGTACCCCCAGCACCATGGCCCTGGAACATGAGCTGATCAGCCGCAACTACTTCATTTTCGAGAACGGCCATGCCGACGCCATTCCCGCTCCCCAGCCCATGCTGATGCTTGAAAGCAAGGACCGCGATGACGACGAAGAGGAACAGGAAGGCGACATTACCTGGGATTGCTGCATTTCCATTTTCCCCGATGGCAGCTACATCGCCTACAACTTGGCCCACGACGACGAAGAAGTTCTGGGCGAAGATTTCAAGGCGGAATTCGACAAGCATATCGACGTGCTTTCCCGCCTGCAGCTGGTGATTCCCGTAGAAGGCCGCGACTACGGCATTCTGAGAAGCGACGCTTAATTTTTTAGGCGGCAAACTCGTTGTTGAACTGCGTCGGCTTTGAAAGAACCGGCGCATTTTTTTTTGAGCTTTAAATGGAATTTTTTGAGACTGAGATTTACAAGCGCTATCTGGAAATATTGAATCGGGATGGCTGTCTGCCCCAAAACCGCGATGGCCTTGGCGCTCAGGGCCTCGGTGCGGCTGAACCGCAGGCGGTATCCTTTGGCGAACTGCTGGAGAAGTATGACGCATTCTGCTTTGATGGCTATGGGACCTTGTATAACCGCGGTGCCTTTGTTTACCCGGGGGCCCGGGACTGGTTTGCGGCCTTGCGTTCTGCGGGCAAGCAGGTGCGCCTGATTACCAATGCGGCCAGCGATGTAGACCGCGTGCTGGCGGCGGATGCCGCAAAGCGTGGGTTTGACTTTTCTGAAGCGGAGACGATTTCGTCGGGAAGTTTGCTGAAGGACCTGGTGAAGGAATTGCGGGCCGGAACCGCCGCCAATGCAAATCAGGCCTGCGGCCCTCTGAAATTGCGTGAGGTTTACTACATCGGGCGGGAAACCGGTAAGAACGTCTTGGCGGAATGTGGCATGACGGCGGTTGCGCCCGACGAATTCCCCGAAGAGCCCGTGGTGGCCATTTCTTCGGCGAAGGATACCGATGAAACTTATGCCCGCGCTGTAGAAATTCTAAGACGTCCCGGTGCTATTTTGCTGGTGCTGAATTCCGATGCCTGGGCTCCGAAAATTGACGGTTCCCGTGAGCCTGTCTCTGGGGCCCTTTGTGAACGCCTTCGTCGCGAATCCGTAGACGAATCTAACGGCGGCAATGGCGGTAACTGCGGTAATGGCGGCAAGGGCTGTACCACTTACTATTTGGGAAAGCCCTTCCCGGCGATCTGGAAAAAGGTTAGCGCTTCTTTGCCCGAGTCCCTTTTTAATGGGCGCAAGCCCCGGGTGATCATGATTGGCGATACCCTGGGAACGGATGTTCTTGGGGCCCGCGTGGCTGGCTTTGACAGTGCCCTGGTTGTGGGCCGAAATGAACCTGCCGCGGAATTGCTGGTAGATGAACTCGAACTGGGAATCCGTCCGGACTTTTATTTGTAACCTGTAAAATTTAACCGTCGATTATGTAGTCCACGGCGATGCTGTGGAGGCCGGTAAAGTAGTCTCTCTCGATGACGGGGCGGGCCTCAATTCTTGGAATCTGGGGGCGCTTCAGGTTGTCTTGCAGATACTTGGTCATGGCGTCGCAATCCACTTCTCTAGAGAGACCGCCGGTAATGACGACTACGGCCGGGTCCAGGAACACGGTGGTGGCCAGGATCATGCGGTTGATGGTGGGCTGGGCCTTTTCGATGGAACTGAAGACGACTCGCTGGTCTTCCTTTTTGAAGTTGTAGGGGAAGAAGGAGAGTTCCCCTGCCAGGTTGGAGGCTCCTCGCAGAATGTTTCCGTCTACGATGAATCCTCCTGCGGGAGTTTGCCCCTTGGGGAAGAACAGGATGGCCACGTTCCTGCCGGATTTTGAATCCAGCTTCTTTTCGCAGTTCTTGCGGTAGCCCACGGCGATGGTGTTCATGTCGTTTTCGACGCGGACGGGGAAGCCGGTGGCGTTTTCCAGTTCGGCGGCCACGTTAAGTCCGCTGAGTTCTGTAAGGTCTGAATATTCCAGGATGTTGTTGTTGATGCAGCCCTGGATTCCAAGGACTACGATTTTGACATTCAGTTCGGGCTTGCAAATTCTCTTGATGGCTTCGCTGAGGGTGGTGACGTTGATGACGGGCTCCTGAGTGAAGCCGGCGTCTTTTACGTTGCCGATCAGGTCGCGAACCTGGTAGCGAATGAATGATCCAGTGCTTTCGGTAAAGGCATAAAGGCAGAGGGTGTTGCCCACGCCTTCGCTGATGCGATAGCTCATGGCCCGGCGGCCGCCGCTAGACGAGCGGAGCCGTTCTTCTACGATGGAGCCTTCTGCGGTCATCTCGTTGAGGATGCTTCCACAGGTGACTACGCTGAGGCCTGTCTTTTCGGCCACCTCGGGTTTTGTGACGGAACCCATCTCTAGAATGGCTCGCTTGATGCTAGCCACGTTCTGCTTCTTGATCTCTGCTGCGGAGCGAATTTCTTTTGCCATGTTCATTCTCTTTTTCCGTGAGTAAAACTAACAATGAATGCAGCAAAAAATATGCCGTTTATAAAAATTTGTTGTTTTTACAGAAGTTGAAAATAAACTGCCGACTTTATAAAGTCGTTTTACAAATGATGTACCTACCAAAATGCTACCGTGCTGCTACGGTTATGTAAAACCGGTAAAATTTGTAAAAATCGTGGGTTTCTGAAAAGTTGGCACGGCCTTTGCGTAAAAAGGGGCGTAAAACAATTTACCCACGAGGTGTTTATGAATATTTCCAAGTTTTTAATTGCTGGTGTGATGGCCCTTGCCGCAACCGTTTACGCACAAAAGCCGGTACTGAAGATCGCCTATAGCGATTGGCCGGGTTGGACTGCCTGGGAAATTGCCGAAAAGAAGGGCTTCTTCAAGAAGCACGATGTGGATGTAAAGCTGGAATGGTTTGATTACGGCCCGTCTATGGATGCCTTTGCCGCCAAGAAGGTGGATGCCGTAGGTGTCGCCAACGGTGATGCCATGGTGCTGAACGCTACCGGCGCCCGCAACGTGACCATCTTGATTAACGACTACAGCAACGGTAACGACAAGATTATCGGCGCTCCGGGAATTAACTCCATCAAGGATCTGAAGGGCAAGAAGGTGGGTGTAGAAATTGGCTGTCTTTCTCATGCCTTGCTGATTAACGCTCTTACCAAGAATGGCCTGAAGCCTTCTGATGTGACCTTGGTGAATATGCCCACCCATCAGGCGGTACAGACTCTGGAATCCGGCGAAGTTTCCGCCGTGGTGGCCTGGGTTCCCCATTCCGTGAACGCCCTTGAAAAGGTGAAGGGTTCCAAGGAACTTTACACCAGTGCCAACGAACCGGGTATCATTTACGACTTGCTGGTGGTCTCTCAGGAATCCCTCATGAAGAACAAGGCTGAATGGGCCAAGGTTGTTGCAGCCTGGGATGATGTGGTGGCTTATCTGAATGACCCCGCAAACAAGGATGAGGCCGTCAAGATTCTTGCCGCTCGCGTGGGCATTTCTGAATCCCAGTATGCAAAGTTCATGAACGGTACCAAGTTCCTGCGCCTGAGCGAATCGGTGAAGTACTTCAAGAAGGGCGAAGGTTATAACTCCGTCTTTGGTTCCAGCAAGATCGTCGACAAGTTCTTTGTAGAGAACAAGGTGTACGACAAGAACGTGGACGTAAACCGCTTCATCATGCCCAAGTTTACTGAAGACGCCTTGAAGAAGTAATCAGGTACGCTTCGCTTGAGGTGTGAGGTCGGTGGCGTTGCCGCCTAGAGGAAAAAACTAAAAGGCCGATGGCCGACCTTAAAACCTCAAAGCACTCAAAGAGTGCGCCCTAAAACCTTAATTGTTGTGTGGATAAAATGACTAATCCTATTGGAATTCAAAAGACTGTTGGAAAGAAGTGGACTATGGTCCTGGCTATTCTTTCCTTCGTAATTCCCCTGGCGACCTGGAGCGTGATCAGCTATGTGCCTTTTGTCTATCATCCGCTGATGCGCGTGGTAGATGCTGGCGACAGCATGTTCTGTATGCCGGGAGACGAAATCGATCGCGCCAACTTTGCAGAAGAAAACAAGAACCTTCTGGAATCTGGCGCAAAGCCCATGACCGGTGTGCGCGCCAATCCCGCTTACTTGCCCGCACCCCACGAAGTGGCCAAGGCCCTGGTTACCGCATTCACTACGGAACCCAAGCGCGATGGCGATGTATGGTTCTACCAGAGCATCCTTCACTCTGTAAAGATCGTGTTCCTGGCCTTCCTGCTTTCTAGCCTTGTGGGTGTTCCCATGGGTATGCTGTCCGGTGCTATTCCATTTTTTGAAAAGCTGACTGGACCGTTTATCGAATTCTTCCGCTATTTCCCGGCCCCTGTTTTTGGTGCCCTGGCGGTTGCTGTTCTTGGCATTAACGATGCTCCGAAAATCGCCATCATTATCATCGGTACTTTCTTCCAGCAGGTGCCCATGATTAACGCCACCACCCGCCGTGCCGACGGTGCCCTGATTGAAGCCGCCCGCACTCTGGGGGCCTCTCCCAAGCGCATCCTTTTCAAGGTGATCCTCCCTGAAATCGCTCCCAAGATGTACAAGGATATGCGAATCCTTTTGGGCTGGGCCTGGACTTACCTGATTGTGGCCGAAGTGGTGGGCACAAGTTCCGGCATTACCTGGTTCATTAATCAGCAGGCCAAGTACCGTAACTTCGATAATGTTTATGCTGCCATCGTGATTCTTGGAATTATCGGTCTCGGCTGCGACTTGATTCTCGCCTGGCTGGGCAAGAAGATCTTTGCCTGGGAAGATGGCCGCGTCGGTGTGGCCGCCAAGTTCAAGCAGGTCGTTGGTTCTAAGGATGATGTGTTTAGCTTCCGCCTGACTGCAGAAGAAAAAACTATGAGGGATCGTTACAATGGCAGACTCTAAGATTATTTCACCCGCCGAAGATATTATCCTGGAAGCCCGCCACATTGTAAAGGACTTCGAGGAGACTAACGGTTCCGGCACCCATCGCGTATTGGATGATGTTTCCTTTGGCGTTCGCCGTCGTGAATTCCTTTCGATTATCGGCCCCTCTGGTTGCGGTAAGTCTACCTTGATCCGCATTGCCGCAGGCCTCGAAACCGCAACCTCCGGCGAATTCTACCTAGATGGAAAGAAGGTGAAGGGTACAAGTGCTGAACGTGGCATGGTGTTCCAGAAATACACTTTGTTCCCTTGGATGTCCGTGAAGAAGAACGTGATGTTCGGCCTGGAATCCATTGGCCACGGAAGTGAGGCTGAAGAAATTGCGGAACAGTGGCTGCAGATTGTGGGCTTGGAAAAGTATGGTGAGTACTTCCCCAAGCAACTTTCGGGCGGTATGCAGCAGCGTGTGGCTATTGCACGCGCCCTGGCCCCGCAGCCCCGCGTACTCTTGATGGATGAACCCTTCGGCGCTTTGGATGCCCAGACTCGTTCCCAGATGCAGAAGTACCTGCTGGAAGTCTGGAAGAACATCGATATCACCATCATCTTCGTGACCCACGACCTTGACGAAGCGGTATTCCTTTCGGATCGAATCCTTACGCTGCAGGCCAACCCCGGCAAGGTCAAGGAAATGGTGGATGTCCATTCTGTACCGCGCCCCCGCAACAAGGATAGCTTCTTGCTGCCGGAATTCATCGAAAAGCGCAAGCATATTGAACAGCTGATTCACCCGCCCAAGCTGGTAGAAGAACCCGAAGAAGAATTCAAGATTGTAAACATGATCGCCAAGAAGTAGCGGTCGCAAAAAATTCAAAAAATGGAGTCCAAAAATGTCTGAATCTAAAGTACTGTGTGAACAAGTAATTGCTGGCGGCTGGAACTATTCCCGCATCGTAAAGAAGGGCCAGAAGATCCGCCTTACCGATATTGAAGGTGGCGCAAACGCTAGCATCATGTGCTACAACGCCAAGAACTTCACTGAACGCTTTAACCTGGGCGATACCCTTAAAATTCAACACATCTGCCGCATCGCCAAGAACTGCTGCCTCTATAGCGACATGGGCCGCATCCTCCTCAGTGTTGTCGAAGATACCGTTGGCTGGCACGATCCTCTGTGCGGCTGCACCCACGCAAGCCTCATCAAGGAACGTTTTGGCGAAAAGTCCTATCAGGCTGCCCACAACGACTTCTTCCGCAACGGTTACGATTCCCTGCTGGTTGAAATCGGCAAGCATGGCATGACCAAGCGCGACTTTACCGAACTGGTAAACTTCTTCAGCAAGGTTGTGGTTACTTCCGACGGCAAGATGACTTTCGTCGAAAATAACTCCAAGGCCGGCGACTACGTAGAACTCCGCGCCGAAATGGACACTCTCGTTGTAATCGATACCGGTATGCATCCCCTGAATCCCACCAAGGAATATCTGCGCAAGCCCGTGAAGGTTGAACTCCTCACTTGCGATGAAGCTCCCGCAGACGATCCTTGCTTTACCTGGTGCCCGGAAAATGGCCGCGGCTACATCAACACTGCAAACTACAACTTGTAGGGCGCACCTGCGGTGCTTTGAGCTATGAGGTCGCTTCGCTCTGAGGTATGAGCGGAAAGTAAAAAAAGAAAAAAGGATTTATAAGATGTATACAAAATATGTTGAAAGTTCGCTGAAAGAAGAAGATGCCGTTTACTCTGAAGATGTGCAGGCTGGTGCTGGCTGGCTCCATCTGATTAAAAAAGGTCAGACCTTCCGCATTCTGGACCTGAAGGGGAACCAGGCTGTAGATACTCTGTTCATTAACGCAAACGATCCTTCTGAACGTTATAGCGTTCAGCAGACCGTGCAGCGTCAGGCTAACTGTCTCGTAGGCGTTGGCACCAAGCTTTACTCCAACGATGACAATCCCATGCTCACTGTTGTTGCCGACACTTGCGGCGACCATGACACTTTGGGTTCCGCCTGCTCCTGCGAAAGCAACACTTGCCGCTACGCTCTGGACAAGCGTTATATGCACGCCTGCCGCGAATCCTTCCTAAAGGTTCTTCTTGAAACCGAAAATCTGGATAAGCGCGACCAGGTCAACAACCTGAACTTCTTCATGTACGTGCCCTTCGATGAACAGGGCAACCTGAACTTTGCCGACGGTATTTCTAGCCCGGGCAAGTATGTGGAAATGCGTGCCGAAATGGATGTGCTTGCAGTCGTTAGCAACTGCCCGCAGCTCAACAACCCCTGCAACGCCTACGACCCCACCCCCGTCCGCATGCTCATCTGGGACTAAGGTTTCAAGAGAGGTTTATGATGAACTCGAAGCTTCTTGAAAGTTCCCGTAGGGTTGAAGACGCTGTCTTCGATGTAACGGTGAATGCGGGCGACGGTTATATGCTGCCCTTGAAGAAAGGTCAGATTCTTCGCCTGATCGATGTTTGCGGAAACCAGTCTGGCGACGTGCAGATTTATAACCAGCACGATAAAACCGAACGCTACAATGCAAACAATACCATTACCGCCCAGGCCAACACCATGATTGAATTGGGTACGGTCATTCGTAGCAACCTGAACAACCCCATGGTAACGGTGATTGCCGATACCTGCGGCGAACACGATACTCTTGGCAGTGGATGCTCTGCAGAAGGCAACTGCGTTCGCTATACGGACAAGACCCGCTATATGCATAGCTGTCGCGATACCTTCGTGCGTACGCTGGAAAACTTTGGCATGAGTAAGCGCGATCAGACTTGCAACCTGAATTTCTTTACCAAGGTGATTCTGGATGATGCTGGCCGCCTTGAATTTGCCGACGGCATTTCTGGCCCGGGCAAGTACATCGAAATGCGCGTGGATATGGATATCCTGTTCTTGCTGAGTGATTGCTCCCAGCTGAACAACCCCTGTAACGATTACAACCCCACTCCCATTCGTATGGTAGTGTTTGACAAGTAGGGTGTAAAATGAGTGAACTTGTTTACCGTGGATTTACCCAGGCTGAACTGGATGCCGGTTACGACAACACCAATGCCGTTGCCGATAGCGCCATTCAGCTGAAGGGGTTCGACCTGCGTAGCGATGCCTTGGCCAGAAGATTCGCTTCTTCCCTAGACATGACCTACGATGTTCACCCTCGGAACAAGTTCGACTTTTTTAGCTGTGGTAATCGAAAGGCCCCCCTGTTTGTCTTTATTCATGGTGGCTATTGGCAGATGCGTTGCAAGGAAACTTTCCGCTTTCTTGCACAGGGCCCTTTGGCCAACGGATTTAACGTAGCGAACATAGGCTACACTTTGGCTCCCGAAATGCCCTTGACGGGAATCGTCTACGAAATCCGTTTGGCCATAAAGGTTCTACGCAGCCGTGCCGACGAACTGGGCTTTGATGCTGATCGTATTTATGTGTCTGGCTGGTCTGCCGGCGGTCACCTTTGCACTTCTGTTCTCGACGAAACGGGTGTGCAGGGAGCCTTGGCCATTAGCGGCATATATGATTTGGAGCCTATTTCCAAGAGCTACCTGAATAAAAAATTGCAGTTGACTGCCGAAGAGATTCTTCGCCTGAGTCCTGCTCGCGCCCCCCTTGTGAGAAAGCCTGTAATCGTTGTTTCTGGAAGCAAGGAACTTCCGGAACTGCGCCGTCAGAGTCTTGAATTTGCGGCTCTTCGAGCTGCGGAACGTATACCGGGAAGCTATTCCCTGCTAGATGGCCATGACCATTTTTCAATCCTTACGGAACTGGAAAATCCCAATGGCGCTCTTTCCCGGCTACTAAACATCATGGCAGGGAAATAATTGTTGTGTGGATAAAAAGGAACTAAAAATGTTTAAGAAAGTACTGATTGCGAACCGTGGCGAAATTGCCTGCCGTGTCATTCGTTCTCTAAAAGAAATGGGCGTGAAGTCCGTGGCGGTTTACTCCGATCCCGACGAAACTGCCGCTCACGTCTTGATGGCTGATGAAGCTGTTCGTGTAGGCCCTGCCGCCGCCAAGGATAGCTACCTGAATGTAGATGCCATCTTGGCTGCCATTAAGCAGACCGGTGCCGAAGCCGTGCATCCGGGTTATGGTTTCTTGAGCGAAAATGCTGAATTTGCAAAGACCCTCGAAGAAAACGGTGTGGCCTTCATTGGCCCCACTCCCAAGCAACTGATTGAATTCGGTCTGAAGCATCGCAGTAAGGAACTGGCCGAAGAATTTGGCGTGCCTCTGGTTCCCGGTACTGGCCTCTTGAACAGTGTAGATGAAGCCGCAGCCGGCGCTGGTAAAATCGGTTACCCGGTCATGCTCAAGAGCACTGCAGGCGGTGGCGGCATCGGTATGTCTATTTGCCACAGCGAAGAAGAACTTCGCGAAAGCTACGACCGTATCAAGCGCCTTAGCGAAAACAACTTCAAGAACGCAGGCCTCTTTGTAGAAAAGTATGTGGAACGCGGCCGTCATGTAGAAGTCCAGATTTTCGGTGACGGCGAAGGCAATGCCGTTGTCCTTGGCGAACGTGACTGCTCTGTGCAACGCCGTAACCAGAAGGTGGTGGAAGAAACTCCGGCTCCCTGCCTTCCCCAAAAGACTCGCGAGGCTCTGCATGCTTCTGCCCTCCGCTTGGCTCAAGGTGTGCAGTACCGTTCTGCAGGTACCGTGGAATTCATTTACGATGCCAACGACGACAAGTTCTATTTCCTGGAAGTAAATACCCGCTTGCAGGTGGAGCACGGTGTTACCGAAACCGTATTCGGTGTGGATCTGGTCCGCTGGATGATCGAACAGGCTGCAGGAATCCGCCCCTTCGAAATTGGCGCCCAGTTTACCCCCAAGGGCCACGCCATGGAATTCCGCGTTTACGCCGAAGATCCGGGCAAGAACTATCGCCCCTCCAGCGGCCTCCTGACCGAAGTTTCCTTCCCCGAAGGAATCCGCGTAGATACTTGGGTTTCCCGCGGTACCGAAGTCAGCGCCTTCTACGATCCCCTGCTGGCAAAGGTCATTGTGGCCGGCGACGATCGCGAAGACAACATTGCCAAGGCCCGCGAAGTCCTGAAGCAGGTCAAGCTCTGCGGTTTCGAGACCAACATCAAGCTCTTGCAAGATGTCCTTGAAATGGATGCCTTTATTACGGGCAAGGTTTCTACCTGGATCCTGAACGATTACAAGTACGAAAACAAGATTTTTGAAGTGCTGGCTCCGGGTCTCCAGACCACGATCCAGGATTATCCGGGTCGCTTGAACCTTTGGGACGTAGGTATTCCTCCTAGCGGCCCCATGGATAACTACAGCTTCCGCTTGGCCAACAAGATTGTGGGTAATGCCGATGACGCTGCCGGTATCGAAATGACTCTTTCCGGCTGCTCCCTTGCCTTCCACACCGACACGGTGATTGCATGGGTGGGCGGTGATTTTCCGGCGAAGCTGAATGGTGCCGCATGCCCCAAGAACACTCCTGTTGAAGTTCACGACGGTGACGTTCTGAAGTTCGGCATTACCAAGATGGGTCAGCGTGCTTACCTGGCAATTCGCGGTGGTGTTGACGTTCCCGATTATCTGGGAAGTAAGTCTACCTTTACCCTGGGCGGTTTTGGTGGCCATGGTGGCCGCGCCCTGGCTGCAGGCGATATCCTCCACATCGGTAACGCCATTGCCACGGAACCCATGGTCCCTGCAGAGGCTGCTCTTCCGCAGATCAGTACCCAATGGGAAATCGGCGTGATGTACGGCCCTCACGGCGCTCCCGATTACCTGACCAAGGAAGACATCGATGAATTCTTCGCTGCCAACTGGGAAGTTCATTACAACTCTTCTAGAACCGGTATCCGCCTGATTGGACCTCAGCCTAAGTGGGCTCGCCCTGATGGTGGTGAAGCAGGCCTTCATCCGTCTAACCTTCATGATAATGCCTACGCCATCGGTACTGTAGACTTTACTGGTGACATGCCCATTATCTTGGGCGTGGATGGCCCCAGCCTTGGTGGTTTTGCTTGCCCCGTCACCATCGTTTCTTCTGAACTCTGGAAGATGGGTCAGCTCCGCAGCGGTGACCGCGTAAAGTTTGTTCCCCTTACTGCCGAAAGTGCCGAAGAAATTCGCCTGGCCCGTGAAGCAAATCTCGCTAACATTGCTGCAGCCTCTACAGCAATTCCCGCTCTGGTGGCAGCCCCTGTTGTAACGCCCATTATTGCTGAATTCCATAAGGACAGCGCCGACGAAATGGAACACATCGTGGTTCGTGCCGACGGCGACAACTATGTGCTGGTGGAATTTGGCCCCGCCATCATTGACCTTCGCCTCCGCTTTACCGCACACGCCTGGATGCTGGCTGTAAAGGAACAGATGGCTGACCTGGTCATTGATGTGACCCCGGGTATTCGCTCTATCCAGATTCATTTTGACGTGACCAAGATCCGTCAGGGCGAAATGCTTGCAAAACTCTCTGACCTTGCAGAACACCTGAAGAAGAATAAGGTTACCAAGGTTCCCACCCGTACCGTTTACCTGCCCCTTTCCTGGGATGACCCCCAGACTCGTGTGGCAATCGAAAAGTACGTCACTACCGTTCGTCCAGGTGCTCCCTGGTGCTGCCCCAACAACATCGAATTCATCCGCCGCGTAAACGGCCTGGATTCCATTGCCGATGTAAAGAACATCGTGATGAACGCCGACTACCTGGTCATGGGCCTTGGCGACGTTTACCTGGGCGCCCCTGTGGCAACTCCGCTGGATCCCCGCCACCGCCTGGTGACTACCAAGTACAACCCCGCCCGTACCTGGACTCCCGAAAACGCTGTGGGTATCGGTGGCGCATACATGTGCGTCTACGGCATGGAAGGCCCTGGCGGTTACCAGTTTGTCGGACGTACCGTTCAGATGTGGAACCGTTTCAAGAAGACAAGCGACTTTACCTTGCCTTACCTGCTCCGCTTCTTTGACGTGGTCAAGTATTACGAAGTGGGTGCCGATGAACTCCTGCAAATGCGCAAGGACTTTATTGCCGGAAAGTTCCATGTGAAGATCGTCGAAAGTTCCTTCGACATCACTGAATACGAAAAGTTCCTGGCCGAAAATGCCGAAACCATCAATGCTTTCGAAACCAAGCGCAAGAACGCCTTCGAAGAAGAAAAGCAGCGCTGGATTGCAAACGGACAGTTTACTTTCGAAAGCCATAGCGCCGACGCAGCCCCCGCTGCCGAAGTGACTCTGGCCGATGGTGAAGAAGGCGTGTACAGCCCTGTGGCAGGCTCCCTCTGGAAACTGGTGGTTTCTGAAGTGGGTGCCAAGTTCAAGGCCGGCGACACCCTTGCCATCCTCGAAAGTATGAAGACCGAAATCCCGGTGGTTGCCGACGAAGACGGCGTCATCACTCAGGTCTTTGGCAAGCAAGGCGGCGAAATCCGCTCCGGCCAATGCCTCTTCGCTGTAAAAGCTAACTAACAAAAATCCCCGACTCCGTCGGGGACTCCCTTTGAACTCCACATAACAAGAAGCCCGCCCCGGTGAAAGCCGAGACGGGTTTTTGTTATAAACTAAAGCTTATTCTCTTCGTTGTTTTCTAACAATGAAATTTTCGATTCCATTGTCATTTTAAAGTTGTTGAATAAATCTATATAGCTGGAGTAAATTCGGTCAAGAACTAAATTAAATGCATCTTCATCATAAATATGAGTTGCTGAGTTTCGGTCTTTCAACATTTGGAGCCAAATAGATTCATCGTTCAGAAAACCAAACTTAAATCCTGCGCGTAAAATTTCTCTAGGGGAACCATTTTCTGCTTCTTCAATGCCGTGATCTCTCATCAATTCTTGAAGAGTTTTCCAAGCTAGTTCAAATGTCAAACCGAATTGACCTATAACTCCTGTCCTGTAAATTTCATCGGCTAGAGCCTTTGCCTTTTCGGATTTCCTTAGTATTTCAAAACAGTTTTTGAAATTTTCAAACTTCTGCATAAAGGCAAACTCCTTCTCGCTCTATATTCTGCTTCAGTTTCTGAGAGACAACGGTTCCCATGTCGACAACGTCGAATGATAAAAGGGAATCTGCTTCATCTTCGAGCATAAACTGAAATTCAGCGACATTCTTTCCGAAAACGGCCAAATCCACATCGCTACGATCTCTATGAGAGCCTCGGGCTCGAGATCCAAACAACACAACACGATTCAACTTGCATATCTTTGCAAATTGAATTATCTGCTGCAGCAATGTTTCAGGAATATTCACCATACTCTCAATATAATAACAAAAAACTGCGCCGTAACGGTGCAGTTTTTTTATAGAGAGGTTTAAAGTTCTTATTTATGAAGTGGGAGCCAAGTTCAATGTTTGGGGTATTGCCTGTTAAACTATATGTTTTTATATTCTAAGTATTCTCATCCGGCATTCGTGCGCGGCCATTCACTCTCTGCTTGCTGCTCGCGGCACTTGGCTTTCGACTTTACTGAAGCAAGATCGCTGCAGGTTACCTGGGAAAGCGCTTCCTGAGTATGTAACGTAGGGCTCCCGATTTCAATGGATCTTTTGAAATCGGCTCCACAACGTCAACTTTTATACTCAAGAGGAATCCCATGGTCAGAACGGGATCTCACGCCGATTTTGGCGTTATTTTGAACCAGGACCTTCCGGAACAGGAAATTCCGGAACTTCTGCGCCACTCCACCTTCCTTTCTGCAAAGGAAAATACAGCCTTCATCAGGCTTTTTGAATCCAAGGAAATCCTGATCGATTTTCTGAATGCCGTACTCCGTCTTGATGAGAAGGACTCCATCACGGACGTAGAACACATGAACCGCGACTTGGCTGTCATCTACCCCAGCGACGATATCGTAGGAGTAGACGTTCGCGCCAGGATAAAGAACGGTGAATACATCGATGTTGAAATGCAGAGATTCGGGCACACTCATTTCAAGGACCGTGTAGTTTTGTACGGCGCTGTCATGGCCGCCGAAGCCCACCGCGAGGAACTTCTTTCCCTGAAGAAGCGCCGCAGGGAGCTCTCCCTCAAGGAACGCTACCGCATGCCCAAGATTTATAGCATCTGGATTTGCGAGAATGCCTCCGACGGCAACAAGGACTATCGCGACTCCTGGGGAATCTACCGCAAGAGCGACCTGGGAAACAAGGACGCCTTGCCCGTAAGCCATGTTTTGAATTATATTTTCATCAAGCTGCCGAAGCTGAAAGGAGCGAAGGACGTGCCCGAAAGGGAACGCGAATGGATGGACTTCATCGACAACTGCGGCAGTCGCGACGAAATTCCCAGCACCGCCCAGGGCGCCATCCGCGACGCTTATGAACGGCTGCGCATCCGCAGGACTCCAAAAGAGATTCTTGAAAGGCAGGCTTTTTCTATGATGACTCAATATGATATCGATTGCTGCATTGACGATGCCATCAATGAAGGCTTGAAAAAAGGCATTGAGCAAGGCATTGAACAAGGGTTAGAAAAAGGTCATGCTGATGGCATTCAAGTTATGCGTTCTCTTGGGGTTTCTGAAGATAAAATAGAGGAAGCTAAAAAAATGTTGGAAATGCTCGCGGACAAATAATTCTGTTTGGCATATTATTGCAAAAAAAACTGCGCCGTAACGGTGCAGTTTTTTTTGTAGAGATGAATAAAGTTCTTATTTATGAACGTACTTGCGCCAGTCGCCGTATTCGGAGATGTCGGTGGCGGTTCCTTCGAAGGCCATTACCGAGATGCTTCCGTCGCCGATAAATCCGGGGACCATGCGGCCGTCAGAAAGCTTGATCTTTCCGATGCCGAGAGGGGCTGGGATGGCGGCGACGAACTTGCCGAATTCTTCGGGAGTAAGGGCGTAAAGCTCCACATAGAAGCTGCTGTTGCCGGCGATCATGGCAGGCTTCTGGATAGTGCCTTCCTTGAAGGCGTACATCTTGTATTCGGCAGCAGTCTCTGCAGCACCTAAAAAGTCTGCGGTTTCCAATTGATAATGCAAAGGTTCACCCTTCAGGTGGGCTCCGCACACCGCCAGAGGAATCTTTTCGCTAAGGAAGGGCGTTACCTTTTCGGCGACATCCAGCAACTTGAAATCATCAAAAGCGTGGCCTACGATGGTTACGCCAAAGGGGAGCTTGGGTGCGTTGGGGTCGGTGCTGTCGGCCACGCCTGCGGGGATAGCCAATGCAGAATAATCCAGCAAGTTCATGTAGTTGGTATAATAACCCAAGTTACTGTTCAGCTTGATGGGGTCGGCGTTCACTTCGGCTGTCTTGTAGATGGTGCCGGCCGTAGGCGTAAGCAGAACATCTACCTTGGCGAATTCACGGTCGGCGATTTTCTTCTTGGCTTGCAAGGCGTGGAACCCGGCGAAAACTTCGGAGGGGTGGGGCGTTACCTTGGGGCTAATGATCTGCTTGGTAACGGGGAAGATTTCATCGGGATGTTCCTCGATGAACTTGCCCACGGCATCGTAGCGTTCGAAAACCCAGGGGCCTTCATAAAGCAGGCGGGCTGCTTCCAGGAAGGGGGTAAAATGAATCGTCACCTTGGTACCGCCAGCCTTTTCGAATGCCTCGACGGCGCGGTAGAAGGCCGCCTTGTAACCCTCATTCCCAAAGAAGTTCAGCTCGCTTTCTTCGGGAACACCGAAAGTCCAATTTTCGGGGAGCCTCGGCGCAGCCCCCCTTGCGTTCACAGCAGCCCCCTTTGCATTCACGGCAGCCTCGTTCCAGGGGGCCACTCGTGAGTAGGCGTCTTCGCTATCTTCGGCCCCGGCGATGTTCAATACATAGCGGGCGTCGCTGTTATCCAATGCAAAAATGCTGACGCAATCCAGACTGCGGCAAGCGGGAATCACGCCGCTGGTGCTAAGCAAGCCGCGGGTAGGCTTTACTCCCACAAGCTTGTTGAATGCGGCGGGAACTCGTCCAGAGCCTGCCGTATCTGTACCCAGCGAAAAACTGCAAAGACCGTAGGCCAATGCGGCGGCAGAACCGCTGCTGCTTCCGCCCGAAACATATTCCGGCGCATACCTGTTGGGAATGCATCCGTAAGGGGAACGCACGCCCACAAGCCCCGTGGCAAACTGATCCATGTTGGTCTTGCCCATGGGAATAGCTCCCGCCTCGATCAAACGTTCCACCACGAACGCGGACTTCTTGGGCATATAGGCGTAGGCGGGGCAGGCCGAAGTACTTTCCATGCCTTCGCAGTCGATGTTATCCTTGATGGCAAAGGGAATACCGAACAAAGGCTTATCTGCAGGAATCTTGAAACCGTTGCCGCTGCCGGCGACACTTTCCAATGCGGTTAGATATTTTTCCAGCTGTTCCTTGCTGGTCTTTGCAATCCAGATTTCCTTGGGGGCCGCCTCCATGGCGTCGCGCAATTTTTGGACAACTTCTCGCGGCGATGTTTCGCCCTTTTCGTAGGCGGAGCGGAGACTTGAAATTCTGAGATCTAGAACACTAAAACTTTTTTGGGCCATGGCGGCCTCCTTGTAGGATGCGGCCGGCTGCAGTTTTGACTGGCGTCTCGACTCGAATTAGACTTATTAAATTACCTTCATAAAGTAGCTCAAGCCCTATGATTTGGCAATAGAAAACTTCATGTTTTTTATAAAAAGTGCAGAAATCATAAACACAAAATGTAAAGAATTACATAGGGTGGAAAATGCTTTTTTTAGTGTAGAAATAGAGATTATATGAGATACTTCACAAAATCAGCTTTTAAAGAAGCACTTCTTTGCCCCGCTAGGTTACAAACCAAGAAACGATGAACTTTTCCATAAAAAACCTCTTTTTTGAAAGTTGATTTTTATGTTTTTGGTGAATATGGATTTTGAGGGGAATAGGAAAAAAACAAGGAATCCGATAATTTCTTTCTGAGAAAACCCTCGCACAATTTTTCATCAAAAGCTATGGCAATGTAGAAAAATTACATGTCAAATCGTGTCTGTTGCTAAGCTGGTGATGATTTCTGCAGAAATTCGATTGATCCGATGCAAGGCGCTTAAAAAGAACTTTTGGAATGCTATTTATCGTACCGATGGGGATTAAAAGATATTTTGATGCGGATTCGCAGGATGCAACGCAGATCAAAAGAACTTTTCAAGCGGTATTTATCATGCAGATGCCGGTTGAAAGAACTTTTAACCCGCTTTTGTCGGATGCAGGGCAGGTCAAAAGAACTTTTCAAGCGGTTTTTATTGGGCAGATGCCGGTTAAAGGAACTTTTAAAGCCCTTTTGACGGATGCAAAGCGGATTAAAAGAACTTTTAATTCGCTTTTGTCGGATACAAAGTCAATCAAAAGATATTTTGATGCGCTATCGATCGTGCCGATGGAAATTAAAAGATATTTTGATGCGAATTCGCAGGATATAAAGCGGTTTAAAAGAAATTTTCGAGGGCAATTTATCGGATCAAGTGCATTTTGGATGCAAAAATGGCCAATTTTGAGGTTTTTTTGAGAAGGCATATATTCCAAGTTGGAATATATGGAAATGGCGTTTTTGAGCAAATTTCGCCATTTTGACAACTTTACGTCTTGTATTGATATCCTGTTGATAAAAAGTTGATTTTTAAAAAAGTGCTCGTTCATACGCCAAATCGGGCCGTTCATACACCCAACCCATGTTTTCATGGAAAAAAATGAAGAAAAAATTTTTTTTGAGGGGCCCGTTTTTGGGTGTTCTACTTTTGTATCTTATGGCCGTTGTCAGAATAAATGAATGATTATTTTGATAACATA
This sequence comes from Fibrobacter sp. UWH1, assembly GCF_002210365.1. NCBI lineage: Bacteria > Pseudomonadati > Fibrobacterota > Fibrobacteria > Fibrobacterales > Fibrobacteraceae > Fibrobacter > Fibrobacter sp. UWH1. Next base: position 29,810 of record NZ_MWQG01000012.1, on the reverse strand, counting down.
AACAAGACAACTTAAAAAGGATAAATTAATATGTCTAATAACAATATCATTAATGCAAGCAAACTTAATGACAATAACTTCATCGCTTTCCATAGGAATGTGATCAATTCTGCTTCGGGTATCACTCTTAAAGAAATGGTTGCTCAGGTGGCAAGCTACGAAATCGCAGTTCAGAAGTTCGTTGATTACACTCGTAATGTTTCTGAAATCATGGCGAAGCATGATGCATCTGTTTCGGGTGTAGAACGTACTGTTCAGTTCCGTGGTTTTCGTAACTATGTGAAGGTGCTGACTGTTCACCCCAACGAAACCCAGCGTGCTTTAGGTAACGAAATCTGGAAGTTGGTCAAGAGCTTCGGTTATACGGCTGCGGTCAATCGCGACGCCATTTCTAGCATGGTCAAAAAGTCTCTGGATCACGTGAAAGATGTGGTCGCTAAGGAAGAATACGCCGCCATTTATGCCGGTAGTGAATTGGAACTGTGGGTGAATACTCTTACAGAAATCCAGACAAATTATTCTGACCTTAGAAATGACTGCCGTGTTGAACGCGCAAATCGTGTCCCCCTGAAAAACAAGGATCTGCGTGAAGAATGTATGGTCCAGTTCTACAGAACCTTCCATTTGGCGGAATATATTGCTACGGTCAAGGCAGATGTTTCTTGTACGGGATTCGTTAGCTATGTGTCTGCTGCTGTAAATGAAATCCGCTATCTGTATCGTGGCAAGACCAATGCCCAGAAGGGCGAACAGAATGCCAATCAGACTGCAGAACAGGCTGCTGAAAGTACAACGGAAGTTGTGTCTGACGTGATGACCGAGGTGGCGTAACAACCTCTTGAAAAGGAGAAAAAACAAAGAATGACTAGCATGAGTTTCTTTAGACCCCAAAAGATGAGTGATGATGAATTCTTGAAGTTCCACAAGGAAGTCCTGGAAGCCAGTTCCTGTATTAAGCAGGAAGCTTTTGGAAGGCTGCTCCGCAATTACAGGGCCAGGGTCGCGAACCTGGAAATTGTGATTGACAACGAACGGAGCGCTGCCGCTATCCTGACCTTGGGCGAACTTTTTGACAATCAGCTCGGACTATACAGAAACTTCGCAAGATACGTAGGGGCCCTGCAGAACAATACAAACGAGGAATGGGCTGCCTTTGCGCAACGGGTGTGTAGCGTAATCCAGGATGGGATCGTAATCGAAGATTTGGTGCCTGCAGAAGCGACCGTGGTAGTCAAGAGAAGAATCCTTGATGTCAAGACTTTGGGGGAGGACCCTAACAATGCCGAAGTCTATGAATCTAGCGACATCAAGCAGCGCCTAGAACGTGTAGAGGTCTTTGTAGAAGGTTTCATGGCCGCCTATGAAATTGCTCAGAAGCGCCACGACAGAGCCGGATACGGCACCAAGGCGGAATTACGCCAGGAGTGTACAAAACTCTTTTTGGTGCTGACAGGGAATGCGGATTTGCAATCAGGACTGAATTTCGACATGCAGTGTGACAAGTTCCTGACTGCCCTAGACAAGATTACCCATCGGACCTTCGGTAAAAAAGGAAGACCCCGTTCAGGAAGCCTATATAACTAACATCTAACCTAAAAGGAGATGGAGGTTGCCCCGCCAAGGTGCAACCTCCTTTTTTTATTCTATATGCAGGTTGAAGCCTAGCAGGGTGCGGCCGCCTTTGTTTTGGGTTCGGCGGATGGCGTACTCGACGCGGGTGGCTCCGGCGGGAATCTTGAAGTTTAGAACCTGGTGCCCCTGGCCTTCTTTGTCGGCGGTGTAGGATTCCAGAATTTCGCCCCGGGCATTCAGCACGTTTACGCTCAGGCTCATCTCTTGCTGTAGCGATTCGTGGCTAAGGGGATAATCGCCACGGGTGAGCCAGGCGATGGCCATGCGCCAGGTGGCCCCTTCGCGAACCGGCCCGGCATCGGGTACGTAAATCTCTTCGACGTTGGCGGAATCTGCCTTTACGAAATGGTCGCCGTTGCCCCCGACCCAGTAGCGCGAAACATTGTTGTGGGTCATGGCCACGTAATCGGGAGTGCCTCCATTTGAAACGTTGGTGGTCAACATCAGGGCCTTTACGACCTCGGGGTGCCAGCGGTAAAAGGGATGGTCCGAAAGCAAGTTGGCCAGCATGCCCGCCGTATAGGCCGTTGCCGCCGCCGAACGCATGCTCCCCGTAATAGGGTCGTCGACCATGTAGGTGGTATATTCGCTGGCCACCGTCAGATGCCTCTTGACAACAATCTGGGATTCCGAAGGCAAAAAGATCTTGTCGGCATTTACTACCTGGGGCATGGTGGCGATACTTGCCAGCAACAAAGTCTGGGTGCTGATGCCCGCCACAGAAATGGCGTTGTGGCTGCTCCCCGCCGAATTAGGATGGAACCGTGTTCCGTATAGTTCTCCGTTAGACGCAAGCATTATGACTCTAGTATTGTATATGTAGTCGTCGAGAACGGCAGCTTCGGCATTGTAGCCGATATTGTGATTGCTGGTATCGTTGAAAACGTGGGCACCGAGATAGTAGCTGCCGCAACCGCTACGGATATCGTTGACCATCGGATTATTGGGTAGGATCGGCTGATGGCCATTGACGTAATTGAAAATATAGTCGATTCCCGTAATGCAGACGTTTGGCGCCAAGACCCCGATCAGCTGAACCTGACGCGTGGAGCTTAAAATATCTTCTGGCAAGCGCCTGTAATTCCTGTAGTCCGGCTGGACCACGTTGGGCGAACCAGAAGGCAGGGGGAGTGCTTCGCCCATCCAATAAACACTGACCCCGTTCCCCCTAAGGGATGATTCCGGAATCTGGTCCATTCCGTTCTGGGAATTTATGGTAGTGATGGACGTGTAGCGGGAATCGCTAAATGGAATTGTGGAACCGTAAGAAAAGCGATAGGTCCAGCCATCGTAGGGGTACTCCATTGGGGGCCTGTCGACGATCGGCTGGGTATAGGTGCTGCGGGAAAGGTCGCGCTGTTCGTAATCCTGGACTCTGGCCAGGTATTCGTCTTTGAAGATTGCCGAGTCGTTCAGCCAATATTCCGAACCTTCGGAACAACTAGTGCACAAATGGGGGGGGTAAGAGAATTTGTTAGTATTCCGGAGTAGGCCTCTGTATACTTGTCTGCCGGAAAGCTGACCGCTGCCGTTTGGGCTAGGGGCTCGCCCCTTGTAAAACCGACCTCGAAAGAAGAAACATTTTCGCTACAGGCAAAAAGCACCCCTGCAAGCGTAACTGCAAGAAATCTCATGATGAACCTCGAAAACCCTATGCCAAAAAACGAGGCCAAAGATAACTTAATTTGTCGAGAAATGCAAGAGGAAAATCAAGTCTTTTCGAATGCAGCGAAACGTTCTGCAGCCATCCCGCTATCCACACACTCCATATCCAACTCCCCGTCAATATCGAGGCACTCCGGTTTGAATCGGTTCCATATCACATAGTCTGTATAACCGTTTGCTATATCGTCGCGCGTCAAGTTGTCGCCCGTGCCCGGCTGTACTCGCTTCGCTCCCCGAGCCTTGCTGCACAAGTCTTCGCCCAGTAACGGGATTATGTCGCAGATAGGCAAGTACGCCATCAACGTGATGGTAGACAAGAGCAATTCCGAATACGGCTGGCTTCCGACCAAAGCCATCGTTATCTATAACGGAATGAAGTACGCCTTCGACATGATAAAGTACGAGTCGCTGCTGCCTGAGATGGAGAAAAAGTTGCGGACGTTGCCTAGCAGCGAAAGCGCTTGCCTTGTCGGCAAGATTGAGTTATATTTGAGGGAGTACATTAGCCCGGAGGCATTGGAGGTTCTGAAAATGGCATTCCAGAGTATCGGACAAAGGCTTGGCTTTGTGAGCGCCGGAGACGCATACCGTGCCCTTGAACGCAAGGTTCGCAGGATGGAGTCGGCAAGCAAGGCGAAGGATGCCAAACTGGTCGAGAAGGACAATGCCCTGGCCGAGAAGGACAATGCCCTCGCTGAGAAGGACGCGCTGATCGCCGCTCTTCAGGCAAAGCTGGCAGAAATGAGCAAATAACCACAAGGACCCCGCGGGGGTCCTTTTGTTTGCCTTGTCGGCAAGATTGAGTTATATTTGGATGAGTATGTCAGCCGCAAGGCGTTGGAGGTTCTGAAAATGGCATTCCAGAGTATCGGACAAAGACTTGGCTTTGTAAGCGCAGGTGATGAATACCGCGCCCTTGAACGCAAGGTTCGCAGGATGGAGTCGGCAAGTAAGGCGAAAGATGCGGAAATCACCGAAAAGGACAATGCCCTGGCCGAAAAGGATCGCAGAATTGCGGAACTTGAAGCCAAGCTCGCTGAAATGCAGAAATAGAACGAAAGGACCCCTGCGGGTCCTTTTTTTTGCAAATGTCGGCGTTTCCTCGTCATAGAAGCGGGATTCAAACTTTTTCCCGCGAGAGGGGAAAAGTTTTTTTACAAAGAATTCCTGTGCAAATGAGACGTTTGCTGCGTGTATATAAGCAGGTAGGAACCGTTCTACCTGCGAACCGGCCGCGTCGCCGGAATAAAAGAACAATACATGAACAAACGGAAACATGACGGATTCCTGAAATACGTCTACTCGAAACCCGTGAACACGAAGGCTCTTTTCGAGATTGCGTCAAAGACAAACCGAAACCTGGCCGACATCCTCGCCGAAGTGGACCTGGATACCCTTGAAGAAATTCCCGAAGCCTTCGACGAAGTTGGCGAACGTGGCGAAGCGGATCTTGCCTTCAAGGTAAAGGCTCTCGACGGTAGCGAAATGCGCTTTGGTTTGCTGCTGGAGCACAAGTCTTCGCCCAGTAACGGGATTATGTCGCAGATCGGCAAGTATGCCATCAACGTGATGGTTGACAAGAGCAATACTGAATATGGATGGCTTCCTACCAAGGCCATCGTTATCTATAACGGAACTGACCCTTGGGACCCTCTCGCACAATACAAAAACATCCATGCCTTGTACAACGGACGCATTCCGCATTTCGAGTTCGCCTTTGTGAACCTGGCGGAAATTGACGACGACCTTTGCCTGGCTCACAGCAACGCTGAGGCGGCCATTGGTGCCATCACCATGAAGTACGCCTTCGACATGATAAAGTACGAGTCGTTGCTGCCTGAAATGGAGAAAAAGTTGCGGACGTTACCCAGCAGTGAAAGCGCTTGCCTTGTCGGCAAGATTGAGTTATATTTAGAAGAGTATATCAGCCCGGAGGCATTGGAGGTTCTTAAAATGGCATTCCAGAGTATTGGACAAAGGCTTGGCTTTGTAAGCGCAGCTGACGTACGTCGCGCCCTTGAACGCAAGGTTCGCAGGATGGAGTCGGCAAGTAAGGCGAAAGATGCCAAACTGGCCGAGAAGGACAATGCCCTCGCTGAGAAGGACGCGCTGATCGCCGCTCTTCAGGCAAAGCTGGCAGAAATGAGCAAATAACCACAAGGACCCCGCGGGGGTCCTTTCGTTTGCCTTGTCAGCAAGATTGAGTTATATTTGGATGAGTATGTCAGCCGCAAGGCGTTGGAGGAACTGAAGATGGCTTTCAAGAGTATTGGACAAAGGCTTGGCTTTGTGAGTGCCGGAGACGAATACCGCGCCCTTGAACGCAAGGTTCGCAGGATGGAGTCGGCAAGCAAGGCGAAGGATGCCAAACTGGCCGAGAAGGACAACGCCCTCGCCGAAAAGGACAATGCCCTGGCCGAAAAGGACGAAACCATCGAAAAGCAAGAACGCGAGATTGCCGAACTCAAGGCGAAGCTTGCTGAAATGCAGAAATAGAACGTAAGGACCCTTGTGGGTCCTTTTTTTGCAAATGGCGGCGCTTCCTCGTCATAGAAGCGGTATGGCGCCTGGGGTGTTCTGCCCTCGTCCCCCATCGCTATCCTATGCAGAGATTGAAAATTAACAACTTGTTAACTAAAATTCTTGGCGATTGCAGAAACCTCACATCGTTTTGAGTCCCTGGTATATAAGGCTCTTGAAAACGAACTGATTTCCATGTCGAAAGCGGCGAGCCTGCTTCGCACTGATGTCATGACTATCCGGAAGGAAATGCGGATAATCTAGAAGCCTTGATGGACGAAAAAGCCCCGCGAACAGTATCATATACATTCCCGTTATTGTCCAGTTCGTTCACGTAATGCATATGTTGAATTACAGCGCAGTCAAGTTTTCTCAATAATTCGTCTTTTGCAGAATCGAACGGCAGGTTTTTTATTTTTCGATGTTGCTTTCGTAGCTATTCTGACTGATCTTGATGTCGTTGGGTTCGGTTAAAAGCTTGAAACCAATGGATTTTTCACATCCGTGAAAACCTAAATAAAGGTTTGGACGTGAACTGTAGATTGTGTCACTTTCGCGGTTGTTTGGAACTCTGGTATATTTTTGCAAGTTTTCCATCCTCGTCCAAAATGCCTGCGCCCTTCAAGCGCTTGAGCGAAGCTTCTTTGGATTTTTCAAGATGATCAAGATTGTAGTTCGTTATAGCGATTGGATCTATAATCATGTTTGTTTACCTTGGAGGATTGTTGGTATCCATAAACTAGAATAAGCGCGTGAAAAAAACAAGGGACTCTCGTTATAAGACATCATTTTGCAAACAGTTGTTTGCATGAGAGTCGCCTCGTCTTTATATTTATGTTGATAACGTTACTTGATTTTATGCATTTCAATCCTTGCTTTTGTCGGGATATACTGCATCAAACTTTTCACGGTACTTTCGCCCATACACTCGGAACACATATTTTCGTAGCCAACGTCTTCTCTATCAAATATTTTGACCGCGCCCTCGACATGTTAAAGTGCGAGTCGCTGCTGCCGGAAATGGAGAAAATAGAACATAAGGACCCCTTGCGGGTCCTTTTTTGCAATTGTCGGCGCTATGTCATTGCAACTTTTCAACAGTCTTTGTTTTAGGATTGATTCTGAATGTTTTGGGAGCATCTATTCCGATAATCAATAACGGAGATGTTAATTGGTTGCACAAATGATGATTCCAGCCGAGGTTTGAATTGCCTTTTCCACATGGTTCAGCTCAGACGCCAAGACGGGCTTTAGCAAATTGTATTCCATTGCAAGGATGTCAAACGTTCTTTTAAAAGCTCAAAAAAGGACTCGGAAAGACTATTTTTGAAATTTTGGATTAAATCTTCATCCTGTATTGAATCAATGGCTGTTAATACATCTCTGTAGAGAGACGAGTATTTTTCTGTTTTCTTGAAGATCGTTTCTGCGTTTCTGTGGCTATATGTTTTAAATAACATAAGGTGGAAGTCCTCCTAAGAATATTATGGAAATGAAAGTCGTTAGTCCCCTAGAAGAAAAACAGTATCCAGGCTCCTGTCGCCATACGCCTGCTCCAGAACCTCCTTCAGAATGTCATCCTGGAGCGCAGCGATAGGGTCCATAAGTAACACCATCCCGCTATCCAAACACTCCATACCCAGTTCCCCGTCAATATCAAGGCAAACCGGTTTGAATCGGTTCCAGATTACATAGTCTGTATAATCGTTTGCTATATCGTCGGGGGATAAGGCGTCGCCCGTGCCCGGCTGAATCTTAAGGAATTCCCCGCCACATGTCATCCCGGCCCCCGAGCCGGCTGCAACACACTTAGGAACTTGTTCCTTAGTGTGGCTGGTCCCCGTAGGGGGAGGATCTCCTTTTACAGGTATAAAATAAAGCAACGCATGTTCTAACATGCGCTGCAATGTAGAGATCGATCTTTAGATCGTCAAGGGGGGGGATATGGGCGTGGCGCAAGCGCACTCCCATGCGTCTCGGCAGTACGAACACAGGTGTTCGTGTTGCTCTCGACTTTTGGGCGTTCCCCGGCTCCTCCCTCATATGTCATCCCGGCCTCCGAGCCGGGACCTCGCCGGGGGCGGGCCCTTGCGTTATCGGCTCGCACAGCTCGCCGTCCGTTCAGCCTCGCGCTCCTGGCATAAACACAATGCAAGCGCCGCGCGAGTCCGCCCCGCTTCGCGGCTTCACGCCCTAACGCATCGCAGGTTGGAAAAGTTTGGAATCTGGCAAAATGTCGCCTAAAAAGCGACCAAATTAACAGCATAATCGCATATTTTTTAAGACATGACACTAAAGTGTCATTTTTTTAGCTTATTTTTAAATTATATGAAAGAAAGTTTAAAACTTGAGAGAAATGAACCCGCGGCAGATGTTCTATCCAAATCTATCCGTTCTATGGGTTATTCTTTGGAATCGGCGATTGCTGATGTCATTGATAATAGCATTAGTGCCGGTGCTCATGATGTTCAGGTAAAATTTCCTGTGGATCCCAGTGATGTTTACATCGCCATTTGCGATAATGGTTCTGGCATGAATAAGGCTGAACTTTTTGATGCAATGAAATATGGGAGTGTTCTAAAGGGCGATAATCGTAGTGAGTCAGATTTGGGTCGTTTTGGAATGGGTTTAAAATCGGCTTCTCATTCCCAATGCAGGCGCTTGACTGTAATTAGCAAAAAAAGTGATATGATCTCAGGTTATGTATGGGATCTTGACCTCGTTGATGAAAAGAAAGATTGGATCATGATAAATCTTTCTGAAAATCAAGTTTGCGATGTTCGCCATTATGACTATTTGAGTAATAAAAAGTCTGGTACAGTGGTCGTTTGGGAAAATTTCGATTTCATTCGAAAAGAAACAGGTGATGAATATGCCGGCATTGTTGATCAGCAAAATGCAGTGAGTGATTATTTGTCTCTGATTTTTCATCGTTTTCTTAGTAAGGATAAGAAGGATCGACTCTCCATTAAGGTTAACAATTTCTCATTAATTCCTTTTGATCCATTTTTGGAAAGTCATAAAAAGACGACGGTGAGAAAAGAAATCACTTTGCCAATTGAAGATGCAAATGGCGTCGAAAGAAAGATTACCGCTATCCCCTATGTCTTGCCGTTCCAAAAGGACTTGAGCGAAGATGATAAAAAACTGTCTGGTGGCATTGAAAATTACAGAACTAAGCAAGGCTATTATATCTATCGTAATGAGCGCTTGATTGTTTGGGGAACCTGGTTTAATCGTCATCGTGATGAACTTTCCAAATATGCTCGAGTTAAGGTAGATATACCCAACACTTTGGATGACATTTGGGGTATTGACATTAAAAAGCAGAGCGCAAAGATTCCTGCAAGTATTCGTCAGCGACTGAACAGGGCTGTTGACGATGTAATGGATGTTGCGGTAAAAAAGCAGACTTATAGAGGACGTATTGCGAAAGTTAACGACGATTTTGAATATGTATGGAATCGCATTGACAACCGAGGCAATTTTGTCTATTCCATCAATCGTGAATCCAGTCTTTTCAAACTGCTAGAATCTAAGGTCAATGAAGATGCTATGCCTTATGTAGAGATGGTTCTTAAGGAAATTGAACAAAATGTTCCTTTTCAGCAGATTTATGTTGACAAATCTCAAGATAAGATTGACGAAGTAGTAAGTGATGAGAGAATCGCTGAAATTACAGAAAACGCAAAGATGATGGTCCAGATGGTTATGGAACTTAATTCCTCTCTTACGAGGGAAGAAGCTGTCGAAAACGTTTTTAAGAAAGAACCTTTCTGCAAGCATCCTGAAATTAAAGAAAAGGTGTAAGAGATACAATGGCTGTAGATTTTAAGAAGGTCAATAACATTTTGCGTGCTGCAAAGAGTCTTATTGAGACTAGTGGCATCGAAAAAGAGCTGAATGAAGAAAAAATTGCAGATGTCATACAAAAGGCTGCGTTTTTTACAGGTACCGAGCTTAGCGCTGAAGAGGCTGAGGCTGCAAAACGTGATTTGCAGTATCAGTATCAGGTTTATAGCGCTCCGGGTCAGAGCATTCTGGATGATTATGATCAAGAACTTTGGTATGATGATGTTAAGGGTGACATTGAACCGAAGTTTTGGAACCGCTATCGTGATTATTTAATTGATTCACAGAATTTTAGTCCGAATGTAGTGAATATCCTTGGTGATGATACCATTGATAAAAAGCTCATGAATTGTTTGGGTGATCCGAATTCGTCAAAACCCTTCTTACGTCGCGGTTTGATTATTGGCGATGTGCAATCTGGTAAGACTTCTACCTACATTGGCCTAATGTGTAAGGCGGCTGATGCTGGCTATAAAGTGTTCATTCTTTTGACTGGTACCATTGAGTCTTTGCGTAGACAGACTCAGGAACGTGTCGAAGAAGGATTTATTGGCATTGATATGACTGCCGATACTTCTGGCGGCAAGCGTGTAGGTGTTGGCCTTGATAATAAGCCCCTATTCGCAAAGGCTATGACTTCTCGTATCCAGGATTTTACTGGAAACATCGACAAGATCGCGGATACTCTTGCAGGCAACAACAATGCAATTGTTTTCGTAATTAAGAAAAATACAACGTCTCTCAAGAAACTTAAGAATTGGCTTGTTTCTTTGAATGCTGATCCTGTAACAAAGAAGATTGATCAGCCCATGGTTCTGATTGATGATGAAGCTGATAACGCTTCTATTAATACCAGTGGTGATTCTGAGAACCCGACTGTAATTAATAGGATGATTCGTGAATTGGCAAGCGTGTTTACTAAGTCTAATTACGTAGGCTTTACCGCGACGCCCTTTGCCAATGTGTTCATCGATCCGATTACAACGGAAGAAATGACTACTCAGGATTTGTTCCCAGAGAATTTCATTGTCACTTTACCTACGCCTTCTAATTATGTTGGTCCCAAAAATATCTTTGACAAAGATGGCAAGCATTATAATCAGCTTGTTCCTATCACTGATGCGGGTTGCGTAGAAGATGATGGAATGCCCTTCTATTATAAACATAAAAAGGAATGGCGTGGCGATCTTCCTGAGAGTTTGACTGATTCTATATACGCTTTCTTCATTGTGAATACAATTCGAGATTTACGAGGTGATGAGGATAAGCATCGCTCTATGCTGATCAATATCAGTCGTTTTGTTGCAGTGCAAAAGTATATCAAGGATTGCGTTGATGAAATTTACACAAAGGCTTATAGGGCCGTTAAACACAATTTAACTGGAGCTGCAAGCGACTTAAAGGATCCAATTCTTAAACGGATTCATGAGGTTTTTGAAGATCAATTTACGAATGCCGGAGTAACTTGGCGAGATGTGGCTAAGAATATGTTCAAGGCAATCGAAAAAATAAAGATCTGTATTGTGAACAGCTCCAAAAATTCGGAAAAGCTGGTATATAAAAAAGATGATCCGCAACGAGTTATTGCTATTGGCGGTCTCGCCCTATCTCGCGGTCTTACATTGGAAGGCCTCATTATCAGCTATTTCTATCGCAACACATCTACCTACGATGTTTTGATGCAAATGGGACGCTGGTTTGGTTATCGTCGCAATTACGAGGATTTGTTCCGTATTTGGATTGCCGAAAGTTCAGCAGAATGGTATGCCGAAATTTCCGAAGCCACTGAGGCATTGAAGATAGACATGGAACTCATGCGTGATCTTAAGTTGAAACCGAAGGACTTTGGTATTCGCGTTCGCAACAATTCCAGTGAGTTGAATATTACATCTTACAACAAGATGCGTAATACTTCTACGGAATATGAAACCGAAAGCTATTTTGGCGGCTGTGTTGAAACTCCGTATTTGCCCACTAATTATGCTGCAATTAAACAGAATTTTGATGCAGTAACTAATTTGGTAAATGACTTACAAAATAAAGGCAAGAACTTTGTCAAGCAGGGTAATGAAAACTACAAGGAACGTTATTTAGTTAAGGATGTTGATAAGAGTGATGTTACTCGTTTCTTGAGTAAACTTTCTATTTCGAAGTATAGTGTCAAGTTTGATACTGCTCAACTTGTCGATTTCCTCAATTCCTGTACAGACAATTCCATTGATAAGTTTGATATCGCATTCATGGAAGGCGAAAAGGGTGCGGTTTCTATTGGCAACATGTCTCTGAATAAGGTTTATCGCGGTAATTCTTCTATTGATCCGGTTAAAGAAAAGCTGAGTATTGGTCAAAAGGGGAAACTTGCTGGTACTAGCGATGGTAAAATTGGTATTGATAGCTTAGATATTGCGGATCAGGCAAAATCTGAATTCAAATCGCAAAATCCGACAAAAAGCGAACATTATCCAGTCGATACTTGGTTTAAGTATGTGGAGAATCGCAATCCTTTGCTTTTGATTTACCCCCTTGAGTTGGGAATGGGCAATCAGGAAATAAATCCTACTTACAAGAATCTTAAAGATCACGTTGATGTCGATAAAATCGCCTTCCTTGGTTTTATGATTGGATTCCCTAGGAATGAAGTTCAAGCATCCATGAGTGTCAATAAGTACAAGGTGAATACCGCTTACAACTATTTTGATCGCGATGTAAATGAAAATGAGGAGGAAGAATAATGGACTTCAAAACTCGTTTTGCACAGTTCTCTAATCCCTGCTATTTTTCTCGAGTTGATGCTAACCATATTCTGGATTTGCATATCGGCATCAATGAACTTGGTCAAAAGAGTATTGAATTTCGATATCCTTTTACTGCACGAAAAATCAAGGGAACAAAATCCATTGAAGTTAGTCAGTATAAAAACAGCAATTACAATACTTTGCGTTTTTCCTTGGTAGAAAAAGCTCTTGAAGATCTTTTTTTCAAATTTTGCGATGACATTGTTGAAAAAACTCGTAATTTGCAGGATGCTGCTCTTGGTTATAATGCAATAGTTGAAAGATTTACCTTATGGAAACGGATGTTTGTTCAGTCTCGAGATGATCTTCTTTCCGAAGAAGCGATTATGGGCTTGATGGGCGAAATCCTGTACTTGCGAGATGTGCTCTTTACAAAGTATGGCTGCTGTGCAGCTGTCGAGGGTTGGAGTGGTCAGGATAAAACTAAGAAGGATTTTTCTTACGGTAATGAGTGGTACGAAACAAAGGCTATTCACTACAATAAGACGTCTGTCATAATTTCTTCTCTAGAACAACTTGAATCTCAAAATGATGGCGTTTTGGGAGTGGTCCTTCTTGAAAAAATGAGCCAGTCTTATGCCGGGCTTACGCTTAACGATCTTGTATGGAATGTTTGCAATCAAATTAGTTCTGCAGAACATCAGGATATCTTTTTGCAAAAGGTTGAAAAAAGCGGTTATTCGTACAATGCTGCATATGACGAGTATGTGTTTGCAAAAAAGAGTATTCGCAACTTTGCGGTGAATGCCACATTCCCAAAGATGACGCCGACCTCTGTTCCAGCGGGAATTATTTCTGCAAAATACGAGTTGTCGCTACTGTCCGTAGCTGATCACGAAATTTAACGGGTTGCACTGCTTATGACCTATCAAGAATATCGAAAAAATTTTCTTCAAAATCTTCGTGATGAATCCGCCATCGACGGAAGTGATACAGAAGATGCCTTCATCAATAAAGCACTGGATATTCTGTGTGAATATGACGAGATTCAAGATCCCCAGCGAATACGCTCTGGCGATAAGATTGTTTCAAAAGGCCGAAAAATTCACTTGGATGGCTATAGCTTTGATGAAACAGATCATAGTTTGGTTTTGTTCATTAGCGATTTTGAAGATTCCTTTGATGTTTCTAATTTGACAATGAGTAGGGTTGATGAGCTTTATTGGCGACTCTATAACTTTCTTGATGAAACTTGTCATGGTAAAATGTCGGAGTATTTTGACGATTCCGATGAAATGTTACAGGTTGCCTCGTTGGTTCGCGAACGTTTGAAAGTGGATGATATAAATGACGCGACAAACATCCTTAAAATAAAGTTTGTTGTTCTGACAAATAAGGAGCTTGACACAAAACTCCTAAAACAGAATTTACTTGAAACCTCAAAACGGAAGACCAAAAGCCGTAAGCCTGTAAAGACCACCAAGAAAATTAAGAAAGAAGATTTCGATGGGAAACCTCTTGAAATTAATCTTTGGCATCTTGAACGATTTTACGAACAAGAAGAACAAAATCTTTCCGAGGTTGTAACAATCAATTTTGAGGAAGATTACAAGGTTGAGGGAATTCCTTGTATCAAGGGAAATATTGGAGATGACTTGGGCTACCAAGCCTATATTGCAATTATTCCAGGTAAGCTTCTTGCAGATATTTATATAGATCACGGCAGTAAAATTTTGGAAGGCAATGTCCGTGCATTCCTTGGAACTTCGGGCTCTAAGAGCGTGAACAGTGGCATACGCAAGACCATTAACAATGAGCCGCAAAACTTCTTTACGTATAATAATGGTATTGCCGCTACGGCTTCTAACATTGAATTTGTTAAGTCTGAAAACCAGTTATATATTACCGAAATTGAAGACCTGCAGATTATCAATGGTGGCCAGACTACAGCATCTTTAGCAGAGTCTGTTCTTAAAAAGACAAATGTGGATCTTGAGGGCATATTTGTGCCTATGAAGCTTACTGTCATTGAAGATCGAGAAACTGAGATTGATGGTGTTCGCTATTACGATAAAATGGTTCAGGATATAGCGAAGTATGCGAATAGTCAAAATAAGGTGACGGCTGCAGACCTGTTCTCTAATGATCCTTTCCATATTAAAATGGAAAAAATGTCCAAGAGCTATCTTGCACCGGCAGTGAGGTACTCTATTCCTACGGCTTGGTACTATGAACGTGCTCGTAAAAAGTACAAACAGGAACAGCTCAAACTTAAGGGTGATAGTTTAAATCGATTCTTGGCAAAGTTCCCAAAGGAACAGATCATTACCAAAGAACAGCTTGCAGTTTACTTGACCACTATGGCTCAGAAACCCCATATTGTGGCTAAGGGTAAAAACTATGTAATCAAGGAATTCAACCAGAACATCCGCGAAGTCTTTGGCAAGAATAAGGATTTGTTCAATGAATTCTTCTACCATAAGAGCATTGCATCTGCCATTATTTTTAGGTCGGTGGATAACTATCTAGAAGAACACAAGAACTGTGCCAAGAATCCATCGGACTTTTGGTACACTGCTGGTGGTTTTAAGATGGATATCGTTCCTTATGCTATTGCGAAAATCCTCAGCTGCATTCCCAGCGAGTTGAGTATTGACTGGGAAAAAATTTGGAAGATGCAAAAGATCGGGCCGGGCTTCATGAAGGAAATTGCTCGTGCAACAAAATTTACTAATGACTTCATTAACGATAGCAATGGAGTGATTGTTTCTGAATACTGCAAGAAGCCTTTGACTTGGGAAAAATTTAAGGAAAAACCTTATACTTTGGGTCAATGGTTCCTAGATGAACTGATTCCTCGGGAAATGGTGGATGAACAGCAGAAAACTGCCCAAAGGAATCAAAGAAATACAAATAATCTTCAATCATTGGTAGACTTTATGAAACTCACTCCAAAATATTGGAACGCGATTCTTCAGTTGGCTGAAGTCCATAAAGTTGGTACGAATGCAGAAAAAACAAGCTTACTTAAGGCAATATCTTTTATTCAGAAGGGGATTTTACCCAAAACGAATACTGTACCGGTGAATGTGCAGTCTATGATGAATGACTGTTACTCGGTTAAGGAAAAGTTAGTATCTTTAGGCGTAAAGATACGATGAAATTTCTTGATCTTTTCGCTGGCGCAGGTGGTCTTTCCGAAGGCTTTGTTCGGGAAGGTTTTAAGCCTATTGCTCACGTTGAGTTGTGGGATGCTGCAAGCTATACGCTAAAAACAAGGGCTGCTTTTCATTATTTGGAAGATTTTGGTCAAAGAGAGATTTACGCACAATATTTAAGGGGCGAAATTTCTCGAGATGATCTCTATTCCCATGTTCCTCAAAATGTCCTCGATTCTGTGATAAATAAGGAAATTGGGGAGGACACAATTGCGTCTATTTTTGAAAAAATAGATGCGTTGAAGGGAGATGAAGATATTGATTTGGTTGTTGGTGGACCTCCATGTCAGGCTTACTCTTTAGTTGGACGTGCTCGTGATCCAAATGGCATGAAAGATGATAAAAGAAATTATCTCTTTCAATATTATGCTCAATTTCTAGAAAGATACCAACCTAAGTATTTTGTTTTTGAAAATGTTCTAGGATTGTTGAGTGCTAAAGATGAAAATGGTGCGCTCTATTTTGATCTAATGCAACAGAAGTTTAGGGAAATTGGCTATCGTGTAGATTACAGAGTGCTGTCCGCTGACAATTATGGTGTTTTGCAAAAACGCAAACGCATAATTTTGATTGGGAAGAAAACAGAAGAAGATTTTCAGTATCCTGAACCGGAGCCTGTTGAACATCCGTATACTGTTAAAGCTGTATTTTCAGGTTTGGCCTCGCTGCATGCTGGAGAAGGTGATGTATACGGGCATCCTTTAACTGCGGGGCGTCATAGCCAATGGTTGGAAGAATTTGGAGTATTGTCCACATATCCCGTAACCTTTCACTATGCTCGTCCTAATTGTGATAGAGACCTTGAAATATACAGACGCGTTGTCGATTTGTGGAATCATGAAAGAAAAAGGCTCGATTATAGTCAATTGCCTGAAGAGTTGAAGACTCACGCAAATCAGAAAACATTCTTAGACAGATTTAAGGTTGTCGCTGAAACAGAATCAGCTTCGCAAACAATTGTTGCGCATATTTGCAAAGATGGTCACTATTATATCCATCCAGATATAGAACAGAACCGTTCTATTACGCCGAGAGAAGCTGCCCGATTGCAGACTTTCCCGGATGATTATTTCTTTGAAAGTGCTTCTGGAAAGCCAAGTCGCACCGATGCTTTTAAACAGATTGGAAATGCAGTGCCTGTCCTGTTGGCTCAAAAAATTGCTGCAAAATTAAGGGAGGTCTGGGATGACTAAAGGAACTTTTAAAATAAATCCTGCAGGGCGTCATATCTTAACTATCGGCCGGGACTTAATTCAAGACCCTTATGCGGCAGTTGTTGAATTGGTTAAAAATGCATATGATGCTGATGCGTCTCATGTGAATATATCCTTTAAGAACGATCATAAAAAAGACGGTCTCCAAATTGTTATTGAAGATGATGGTCATGGAATGACGAGAGATGTTGTTACGTCTAAATGGATGGTCCCTTCAACAAATGATAAGGAAATAAGGAAACAAAGTCCAAAGGGAAGAATTTTACAAGGTCGGAAAGGAATTGGTCGCTACGCTTCTTCAATTCTAGGCAACGAACTTTTCATGGAAACGACTTCGCAGGAACGACACGAAAAAACGTTCTTGCTTGTAGAATGGGATGACTTCGAAAGGGCGGAATTTCTTTCGGATGTGGAAATTCAAATTGATACTCAAGCTTGTGATGGCGCAAGTGGTACAATATTGACTATTCGTGGTGACAAATCTTTTTTAGCAGAATGGTCGTTGACTCAATTCAGCCGTTTAAAAAGAGAATTGAAAAAATTGATGACCCCTATAAGTGATACAAAGGTATCTAACGAATCAAATTTTGAAATAATACTGAATGTAGAAGGGTTTTCGGAATATGAAACGATCAATGAAAAAATAGAACCGTTTCCTCTTTTTGATTTGTTTGATTATAAAATTGCAGGCTATGTTGAGGCCAATGGATCTGGTTCTCTAATTTACGAGATGCAGAAATTGCGTAATGCAGTTCCTGAAGAAATAAAGTTTTCTTTTGGTCGTCCGACAAATTGTGGCCGTGTTCAATTCGATATAAGAGTTTTTGATCGCGAAAAGGAAGCTATTGAAGGGCTGATAAAGAGGGGGTTGAAGGACGAAAAGGGGGCTTATGTAGGTTCTTTGGAGGCCCGACGACTGTTAAATGAAAATAACGGTATCGGCGTGTATAGAAATGGGTTTAGAATACGTCCTTTAGGTGACCCGAACTTTGACTGGCTTGAATTGAATAAAAACAGGGTGCAGAATCCTTCTCGTAAAATAGGTTCTGATCAAGTAATAGGTTTTGTAAAAATTGAAAGTGAAGAAAGATCGAACTTGATTGAGAAAAGTGCGCGAGACGGTTTGAAAGACAATACTTCTTATAAGTCGCTTGTTTCTTTGACTCAGGCTATAATTAGTGAACTGGAAACAAGACGATTTATTCATAGGAATAAAACAGGCTTAAGTAGAAAAATCTTGAAGGTTGAATCTGCGTTCGAAAAATTATTTTCTTTTGATTCACTGAAGGCAAAAGTTCAGTCTACTTTGGTCAAAGAAAATGTCTCGCAGGGCGCGTCTGCTGATCTCATTAAGGCTATCGAGGATGTTGAAAAAGAAAAGAACGTGATAGCTGAGGAGTTAAGAAATACTATAGCGGTGTATCAGGGACAGGCTACGCTTGGTAAAATAGTTAATGTCGTGTTACATGAGGGACGAAAACCTTTAGAATTCTTCAAAAATCAGGTTCCGCTGTTTAGATCTTGTTATAAGAAGTATGAAGAGGGCGACATAACTAAATTATCAAAAATTTATGAAAAAATAGATGGTTTTGCTTCCAATTCAGAAGCCTTAGTTTTGTTGTTTAAGAAAATAGATCCTCTTGCTGTAGGACGTAGGTCCTCAAAGCAAAAAGTAGATGTTGTCTCTTGCTTAAAAAGCATGCTTGAATTTTGTTGTTCTCAAAACGAAGATGTTATTTGGAATGTTTCTACAACAAGCCAAGATAAGGTCTATTTAGAGTGCTGGCAGCAGGATTTATACAGTATTTTTACAAACTTAATTGAGAATAGCTTGTATTGGATGATCAATAAAAATGCCGAACAAAAGACTATTGATGTTCAAATTTTTGTAGAAAATGGGATTGTTGAATATATAGATTATCGTGATTCCGGTCCAGGAATCGAGGAATCTCTTCTTGAATCGGGTGTAATCTTTGAACCCGATTTTTCAACAAAAAAGGATGGAACTGGATTGGGATTAAGTATTGCTGGTGAAGCTGCGAAAAGAAATGGTTTCGAATTAAAGGCTTTAGTATCGGAGTTGGGCGCACATTTCAGAATGGAACTTGTGAAGGAGGAATAAATGAAAGTTCTGCTTGTTGAAGATACAGAATCATCTGTAAAAACGTGTAAGGACGTCGTTGAGGAATGCTATAATGGTATAATTGAGGTTGTCAATGTAGCAAATCCCGATGATGCTTTGAATAAAATTGATAGTACGTTTGATGCAATGATTGTTGATTTGCGGTTGGAAAAAAACACCCAAGGTGGCGACTTTATTGAAAAGCTGGAAAGTTTGGGTGTTAGAATTCCTACAGTCATTCACACGGGAACGCCGGATGACGTAAAGCCTGAATGGGGGGCTTTAAAAATTTTTTCGCGTGATGATTGTGGATATCAGGATGTTTTTGATTATTTATTATCGATCTATAGTACGGGTATAACTGAAATTGCTGGGCTACGAGGATTTCTAGAGTCTCAAATGCAACGCTTTTATAAGGAAGCTTTTGCTGATAATGTTGATCTATGGATCGATCGTGCGAAGAACGCTGAGAACCGTGTGAAAAGTTCTTTGCTGAGGATGTTAATTAGTCGATTGGATTGCGAAAGTTTTATGCACGATGAAAATTCATATCCAGAAGAATTCTATGTTCCGGTAATAGATTCTAACCTTTATACAGGATCTGTAGTGCGATCAAAGCTTACAGGGCAAAGGTTCGTTGTTTTGTCTCCAGCTTGTGATCTTGTAATCAGAAACGAAAAACCTAAGATAAAATCAATTACATTATGTGAACTTCAGTCTATTGAAAGTCATGGATTTCAAATTGGAAATGATCCTCAATTATTTTTTTCAAATGGAGATAAAAAGAAATTGGGGGCCTTATTCCAAAATTCCAATGATGACAAGGAATATATTCGTTATCATTGGTTGCCGTACACAAAAAATATTGAAGGTGGATTTATAAATTTTACAATGCCGATTTCGGAATTGTATGGAATTTTTTTCGAGATGTACGATGTGGAAACGTATCGTATAGCTCCTGTTTTTGTAAAAAACATCTTATCTAGATTTTCATCATATTATGCTCGTCAGGGACAGCCTGATTTAGTTCCTGAAGAATCTATGGAAAAAATGATATGGATTGCAAAGTCTAAAGAGATAAAACCCTAATACTGTCGAATAATGTCCTTGCTTGAAAATTATATTATATCCCATGACATCCGTAAAAAAAGACATTCAAGAAACGAATAAGAAGATTTCTCACGTTAGAAAAATTATCAAAAAACGTGTAGAGAATTTGGAAGAACGCGATATTCCCCAGACTCCGCTTAGTGCAGAAGAAACCTGGCGCTCGGCGGAATTTTCCAAGCCACAAAAGACGGTCCGTATTGGAACCATGTTTAGTGGTATTGGCGCTATTGAACATGCGTTTCAAAGATTGGGATTGAAACATAAGATTGCGTTTGCTGGTGATATTGAACCGAAATGTAAAACAAGTTATTTCGCAAATTACGATATAGCGGAAAAAGATTGGTTTACAGATATCCGTAATTTTGATGCCAAACCGTACGCTGGTAAAGTTGATTTTATCATCGGTGGTGCACCTTGCCAAGCTTTCTCAATGGTTGGAAAGAGGCTCGGCTTTGAAGATGCTCGCGGAACACTGTTCTATGAGTTTGCAAGAGTCGTTAAAGAAACGTCTCCTAAGGTATTTTTGTTTGAGAATGTTAAGGGTTTGTTAAATCATGACAATGGCCGTACATGGCATGTGATGCATGATATTTTTGAGGAGCTCGGTTATACTGTTTACTTCCGTGTTTTGAATAGTAAGGATTATGGTATTCCTCAACATCGTGAACGCGTATATTGTCTAGGCTTTAAGAAAAAGGTGGATTTTGAATTTCCCGCACCTATCTCACTTGAATATACGATGTATGATTTTTTGGAGGATTACATTGATTCCAAGTATTTCTTGAAGGAAAAGGGAATTAAATTCGTCACCAGCCATAAGAATAGAGAAAAATGCTATACTCAAATTAATGGTGACGTAGCACTTTGCCAAAAAAGAAATCAACAGTTTAACTGGCACGGTGATTTCGTTTATCATCCTGATTCGAAGGATACTCCTAGTAATGAGGCTTTCGATGAATTCATCTTTGATGTTAAGGATGTCGAAGAAAAGTATTATCTGTCAGAAAAAGTGGCCAAGTATGTTTTAGCGGGTGGTACAAAGAACTTTAAAACATCTACAAAGACCGATTTGGAAGTTGCACGACCGCTTTTGCATTCTATGCATAAGATGCATCGTGCTGGAGTCGATAACTATGTAACCCATAAGGGGCGTATTCGTAAGCTGACGCCTAGAGAATGCCTGCGCCTAATGGGGTTTAAGGATTCTTTTAAAATCGTTGTCTCCGATACGGCTGCTTATCAACAAGCGGGAAATAGCATTGTTGTTGATGTTTTAATCGCGATCCTTAAGCAGATGGACATCACTAAATACGGAGTATAGAATGCTTATTGCTGGAAAGTATACTTTTGCAGATGTCTATGACAGTGTCATTACCATTCCGGACTGTTTTGTTTTGCGAAAAAATAAAATTGGTTCCGGAAATGGTGAAGCAAAATTGTATTTCGGTTCTAAAGTTTCGATGAGAAATTTTTTTGGTGAGGAAGGCTTTTTTGCAAGCTGTTTTCTGCTCAAGAGCGACCTCATTGCCTATATGGATACGATTAAGGCTGAATATCTTAATCCTTCTTATGACTATAGCGGTAAAGATTCTTTTGCTTCATTATGGCAAGAACGTCGGAAAAAAGTTGAATCACTTCCAGATGTAATAAGTTTTTCGATTCAGGATCAAAATCAAATTGGTGGCCCACGTGGTTACGTAAATTCTGGCGATGAAGGTTATTATTTGATAAGGGAATTGTCTTTACCCTTAGTTAGTTATATCTCGGCAATGCGTGTGGAAGCTCTTGATGGAACTTCCTGTTTTTATTTGAAGCTTTTTGTTGATTTTGATGCCATAGAAATGAAGAAAAATGGTCCTTTGGTTCTGAACTATGGTAAAAAGGCTGATTCGGTGCATGAAAAGACGGCTAAGTATGACGCTACAGAAAAGGATTCTAACAAGGGAAGAATTGGGCAGGAAAAGTATCGTAATGCTTTGCTTGAAGAATGTCCGTTCTGTCCAATAACGATGATTAACGATGAACGTTTATTAATTGCTAGCCATATCAAACCGTGGGCCGTTTGTGATGAGAAAGAACGTATTGACCCAAAGAATGGATTCATGCTTTCTCCATTGTACGATCGTCTTTTTGACCAGGGTTTTATCACATTTACAGATGATAAAAAACTTTGGGTATCGCAATGGTTGAGCCCAAAAAATGTTCAACGAATTGGTTTGAAAAATGATATGTACATTCAGATGCTCCCCATAGATGAAAAGAGAATTGAATATTTAGAGTATCATAGAAAATGTGTCTTTAGAGGATGATTTATGAAGCGACTTTTGCCCCAAAACAAGACTTTTTCGTCACTAGTGCTGGATATTTTTTCTTTTTTGTATGAAAAAGATGAATTTAAATCGTTTGAAACATATTCAAAAGAATCTATTCCAAAAACAGGTATGCCGGGTGAGACTATAATACAGCTCAATGCTGTAAACAGTGGCCATCGACTTACAGGGCTTTTTCTAAAAAGTTCTCTTTCTTCTGTACAAGAACGAAATGGGCGTAGAGCGCCTCGTTGGTTTGAAAAACCTTTTTCATTTAAAGGCGAACAGGTCTTTTTGAGCAGTCAGTGGAATTCTGAAGGTGAATATCAATTAACGTTGGATGATCTAAACTTTTTTTTTGAAACTGTGCTATTACAACAAGAATGAGGATTCTTATTATAAAGTTCTAAAGAATGATGAATTATTTGAATTTTACGAGGTGAAAAAAGGTGAAATAAACGAAGACGAAATTATAAATCAGGAAAAGAGTAGTTGTGTGAATGTTGATTTTTCGGTGTCTCAAAAAATTTTCTTTGGAACTCCTGGCACAGGAAAGTCCTACAAAGCTAACGAGTTTGTAAATGATGTTGTCCTTTCTGTTTATAAACGAGATGAACGGAGAGAAAAGTTTGCGCAATCGGGAATGCCGAAGGCGTCTCATTACGCAGATGTGCTGAATAATGCTGATTCGTTTGGGGTTGACATCTTTGGTATTGACCATGTGTCTGAATTAGAAGAACATCTGAAATCTTGCGAAGGCGATGACAAGGTGAAAAATCCGCGTCATAGCGCATTACGTTCTTATATTGAATTTCTGAAGATCTCAAAAGTATATCGTACCACATTCCATCCTGATTACGACTACGCTCAGTTTGTAGGCTCGTACAAGCCTAAAAAGGAAAATGGGCAGATTACCTATTCCTTCGTTCCTCAGGTTTTTGCAAAGGCTTATGCGGCTGCATGGAAAAATTTGAATCAGCCAGTTTATCTTGTGATTGAAGAAATTAATCGTGGTAACTGTGCACAGATTTTCGGTGACATTTTCCAGTTGTTGGACCGCAATGATGACGGATATTCCTGCTACGAAATAAATGCTGATGCAGACTTTGCGGGATGGCTTTCGACACAAGGTTTGTCGGGTAAGCTTAAGCTTCCTCCCAACTTCAATATTCTCGCTACCATGAATACCAGCGACCAGTCGCTGTTCCCTATGGACAGCGCATTCAAACGTCGCTTTGACTGGGAATATGTGCCTATTGATTTTGAAGGGAAGGATTGCGCAAGCTACCAGATAAAAGTTGATGATGAAAATTCCTATCCTTGGCAAAAGTTTGTTGAATCCGTGAACGAAAAGATTGTCAGCATTACCGATTCCGAAGATAAGCAACTTGGTGAATATTTTATCAAGTTGAATCCTGTCGATAACAATGTCATTACCAAGGAACGTTTCCTTGGCAAGGTGATGTTCTATTTGTGGAACGAAGTTTGCAAGGATGTGCATAAGCAGGAATCCTTCTTCCGTGAAGAAGAGAATGGAAACTATTTCACCTTCCAGGATTTGTACAAGAAAGACGGTGACAAGAAACTGATTTCCTTCATGAATTGGATCACTAAGTGATTTTTCTCTTTGAACAGTTCCCTTACTCCGTGGAGTATCTGAAATCTGTCCTGCCTTTGGATAAGGAGGGGCGTTTTAAGGATTTGCCTAATGGTTTCATCACTCGCGATGGTAAGCTGGATGGCGTCGGGTATTTGTTCAATGGTAGCAAGAAGGGTGAAAAACTCACCGACAGCAT
The DNA here is from genome assembly GCF_002210365.1 of Fibrobacter sp. UWH1. NCBI lineage: Bacteria > Pseudomonadati > Fibrobacterota > Fibrobacteria > Fibrobacterales > Fibrobacteraceae > Fibrobacter > Fibrobacter sp. UWH1. The sequence goes on along the minus strand of NZ_MWQG01000012.1, from coordinate 5,637 downwards.
TGTCTTTGTTCTGCCAAAGGTGTTCCTGGATTCTTCGCCTTTGGCTCAGAATGACTCAGGCCGAGTTTCTGCTTTTGGGAAAGAAGTTTCGCCGAATTCAGATTTTAAGTTGGATGACGCTCCCAAGGATTTCTTGGCGAATCTTTCCCTGTGGGTGAGCTCGTCTATCGGCAAGTATCGCGAGGCGTTCCCTACCGATAGGGCAATGGATGCTCCCAATGCCCGGGGCTTCAGCACGGACAAGGCTTGCCCCACGCTGATTGACGTGAAGAACGCCATGGAGCGCTTTTACAGCGAGAACAGGAACCTGTTCGCCTTTGTGAGCAAGAATATCCATAGTGGGAATAATCGGGTGGACTGGCGCAGGACCATGCGGAAGATGCCTGTGCTTGTCCCTTCGGCAGGCTCAGGGACCTTGGCTCCGGTGTACATGGAGTTGGTGAACAAGAAGAAGGTCTTTGATCTGGATGACCGCCTGATTGTACTGTATTTCTCGGCCATGAACTACATCGAGGAAACCTTTGGTTTCAAGATGCCCAAGTCGGAATTCTATGCCCCCATGCGAGTGAACGAGTTCCGCCGCCTGCTGGGCCACCGCGGCATCATGGAGCTTCGCCGTATCAAGCACAAGTACTTTGCCGACAAGTTCCTCCGCCTCTACAATATCATGAAGGCCTTCTTCGAATGGGGCGGCAACTTTAGCGCATGCGGCTTCGGCAGCGAATACCTGCTCACCAGCAAGTACAACAATGTATTCGAACACATGATCGACAAACTGGTTGGCGATGACTTGCCTTCCAAAATGGCACATCTCAAGAACCAAAAAGACGGCAAGGAAATTGACCATCTTTACAAGGATCAGCAATTAGTCTTTGCTGATGAGTCCCAGAAGATTTGGTTCATTGGTGACAGCAAGTATTATAGTGACAAGAACGATATTGTTGGAGAATCCGTTTATAAGCAATTTACTTATGCGCGCAATATCATTCAGTACAATATTTCCGACTTGCTGAACTATAAGGGCGATAGTAAGGATTATCAGGGCCTCCGATATCGCGATTCCCTAACGGAAGGCTATTCCGTAACGCCCAACTTCTTTATTCGTGGTGAGGTGCCTGCGGATAAAATTTTTGAGATGCCTGCTGCTGCCGGTGCTATCAGAAAAGATGACGCCGATTTGTGGAATGAGCGAAACCGTCACTTTGAAAACCGCCTCTTCGATCGCGACACCCTTTTGCTCCAGGTTTACAACGTCAACTTCCTGTACGTACTCAAGGCCTTTACCGCCAAGAGCTCCAGCCTCCGCACCGAATTCAAGCGCACCGCCCGCGAAAAATTCCGAAGGAACTTCATTCAGCAGCTGCGAGACAGATACTATTTCTGGATTGTTTGGGTGAAGGATAGCATTGCAACGATTGATAAAAAAGATAAAATTTCGGCTTTCGTTGATAAGCACTATCGTATTTTGCAAGGGAAGTTGTTCCGCACCCGTGATAATGCTGACTTTCTAGTTCTTGCCCTGGAAAAGGTTTTTGTGCAGAAGGAAGGTCTACCGGACGATGATCCCACGGAATTTGAACGCTTGGCGGAAGCTATCAAGGGCGATTGCGAAGTGTTCAGATGGGACGCAGAAGATTTTGTGAATGATCAGGTCCCCTCAAAGAAATCTAAATGCAGGGAAAAGCTGGAAAAGCCCTAAATTGCCCCATGACTGAGTGATAAAAAGTTATCTTTTCTCCCAAGTTAGGAAACATTTTTGGGGGATTTTAGATTCAATTAAAATTTCTGAATTTGTTTTGAAACGGATTGATTAATCCGGTGTTTGGAGTATATAAAAAAGGAAACTTAAAATGAATCTCAGCGTTAATTTTGAGAACTGTTTCGGAATAAAGAAATTACAACATACGTTTGATTTTAGCAATGATAAAAGATCTGTTCTAATTTATGCTCCAAATGGAACAATGAAGTCGTCGTTTGCCAAAACGTTCGATTGTATTTCGAAAAATGATGAAAAAAATAAACCCCAAGATTTGATTCACCCAGAGCGTCGAAGTACATGCGACGTAATGTTGGGAGAAAATGCAATAAATCCTTCTTCAATATTGGTGGTTGATCCTGAAAACGGCATTGAATCTGCCGACAAAATTACATCGCTCTTGGCTAGTAGAGAACTGAAAAATCAATATGATTCTATTCATAATAAATTGGATAAAGAGTTGAAAGCTCTACTTACGAAGCTGAAAAAATGCTCTGGAAGTTCAGATTGCGAGGATGAAATAGTAAAAGTTTTCCAGGAGTCTTCGAAGGAAGGTTTTTTAGCATGCTTAGAAAGATGTAGTAGAGAGCTTAATCAGTCATGGAAATTTTTCAACATTCGTTATAACGATATTTTTGATAAAACAGGTGGTGTTGAAAATTTTTTGAATACAAACAAAGATTTGTTGCAACAATATTTTTCTGATTATAATCATCTTTTGAATGAATCTATTTTATTTAAGTCAATAGGAACAGGAAAGTCTTTCGGAACGTATCAGGTCGAAATGCTCACAAAATCTGTTGCTGATGAAGCTTTTTTTGATGCAGAACATCAGATTGTCTTGAGTAATGGTCGAAAAATAGAATCAAAGAAGGAACTTGATGATTTAGTAAGCGATGAAATGAATCGAATTTTCTCTAATGAGAAGTTGAAAGACTCATTTGGAAAAATTGATAAGGTGTTGTGCAGTAAGAAAGAACTTCGCCAATTCAAGAGTGCCTTGGAAAAGGACAAGTCTATGATCTTGGAACTAATGGATTATAAAAAATTTCAGAAAAAAGTATGGCTTGGCTTTTTGTATACGATGAAAGAAGATGTGGACAACTTAATCCATAATTACATCGTACTGAAACCTCAATTATTGCAATTGCTAGAGAGAGCTCGCGAAGAAAAAGGAAAATGGACGAAAATAGTTGAAATCTTCAAAAAGCGCTTTTATGTTCCATTTGATATTGAAATAGAAAATAAGGAAGATGTTATTTTAAGGCAAGATGCAGCCACGGTTACTTTTTTATATAAAGATGGTGAAGAACAGGCAATTCCACAAAATAGAGATATTTTGTTAAAAGTACTTAGTCGTGGCGAAAAACGAGCTTTTTTCCTTTTACAATTTATATTTGATATTGAATCGAGAAAAGAGAATCGTATGGAGACCCTTTTGATTTTAGACGATGTCGCGGATTCGTTTGATTATAGAAATAAATATGCTATAGTTGAGTATTTGAAAGAAAATAAGGAAATAGAATATTTTTATCAGGTGATATTAACTCATAACTTTGATTTTTACAGGACAATTGGTTCTCGCCTAGACTTGGGTGGAAATGTGTTTATGGCGACGAAAGGAGGAAATAAACATATTGTCCTGAAAAAAGGTATGTATGTTCAAGACTATTTTAATAAAAAATTAATTTCAGAATGTTCTAGGTCCGATGTTGGTTTTATAAGCATGATTCCATTTTGCCGTAACATTGTACAGTATACTAAAGGTTCTGAGTCTGAGGAATACAGGCTTCTTACCAGCTGCTTGCATTTGAAAAGTAATACAGCGACAATTAAGAAAGGTGATGTCTCGAAAATATTTAAGAGTACAATTAGAAACACGGAATCATTAAATCAAAATGATGAACAGAATATGTTGCATTTAATCAAGCAAACTGCAAAGCGAATAGTTTCGGATAATAATGTCAATGAGATTGAGATAGAGAATAAAATTGCATTATCAATTGCAATTAGGCTTGAAACAGAACTTTTTTTAAAAAATCGATTGAATGAATCGTTTGACTCGATAGACGAAAATCAGACAAAGAAAATGATAGACAAATTTCGAGAGACAAACCCTACGCTTGAAGAGCTTAAAGTTATTGAAGATGTTTGCTTGATGACTCCCGAAAATATTCATATCAATGCTTTCATGTATGAACCTTTAATTGATATGTCTATACGTCATTTGGTGGATTTATATCACAAAGTTGTTTTACTTAACAACGTGAATCATTGTAGAGGGTAACATGAATCTCAGTAAACTTATTAAACTATCAAATAAATATTCTAAAGCAGATCATGATTGCGTAATACCGTATGTTGAAAATTTGTTTTGGGAAAAATTTAAATGTATATCTAATCCTGCATGGAGAACACAAACTGATTCCCCATATGAAATTTTGACCTACATGGTAGATGCCTATTCGCTATTACCAGCTCGTCCCGATTTAGCTTCACTCTTTTGCTGGCAAGCTATCAACCATTCGTATAATGATTTGCAGATAAAAAAGTATGTTGGAAATAGAAAAATAAACGCTATTTTGCAAGATGATGTCGGTATTGATTTTGTTCGTGTTTTGCTATTGACGAACATCGATAAATATTATAACCCTTTACACATGTATGTTTGTAGACTTCATGAAAAAGTTTATCGTTTTGTTGCGTCCTATTTGCTTGAAGGTTATCTTTGTAAAAATAATGAAAATATGTATGAGGTGTTTGTTAATCGCTCATGTAAAAAAATGAGTAATATTGTCTGCATAAAAAAGTTAGTAGAAAATGTTTATGGCCCTGCTTATAATGGAATCGCAGCACCTTATGTTTCCACGTTTTCCTTTCATAAGGGAATAACAGACTCAAAGAAAGCTAGACATATCATAAATTCATTCGCAAAATCAATCCAAACATTAATGAATTACCATTCGTTAGAAATGGACGATAAAAATACGGGCAGAAAGGTAACTTATGAGTTGAACAATGAAGATGAAATGAAAATTCTTTTGAATGGAATAATTTATGCGTCGAGATGCACAAATTTTCATGGCGGGGTTTCTTCTCGTTTAAATACAATTTATGCGAATAATGAATCGTATATGGAGTATATGAATGTCTTTTTGACGGAATATGAAATTTTAGCAATAATCCTTCATAGTCAATGTATGATAACTGATGATGTTCTGTTGAATGTTCATCAGAACTTGAATTTAATGTTCACTAAATGATTGACGAAATTGAAGAGAAAGGGATATAATATGATTTTGAAATCGCAAATAGATGCTCTAACTTTTGAAAATCAAGTAGGATGTGAAATACAGAAATGCCTTGATTATCGAAAAGAAGAAATTGTTACTGGTTATTTAGATAATCACGTTCAAGGATTTGATTTCATATTAGATAAAGGTTGCAAAGCTCTTAACTGGCCGGCACAGACACACGTGGAAGTTAAATTGCATATCATCTATGATTCTCTTTTTCGAATTAATCATCAATTGAAAAATTGTCCTGAAATAAAAAAATTGGTTGTAATTGTTAGGGACAAGATTGGCTTAGCTAATGCGAATCTTTTCGCCCGTAAAAAAATCATAAAACGACGCTTAGAACATCGAATTGAGAATGATGACGATTTGATTTTGGATCATAGAATAGAACTTATCTGGTTCGATGATTTTGTCCAAATGGTGAAAAAACGTGTATCAAATGCAAATTCGTCACAAGATCATGACCTCAAAGATTTCAATTCTCAAGAAAATATTATTGCAGCGGCAAAAAAAATTATTAAAGAAGGGGCTCTTCATCAACATGTGTGGGTGGCTTCGCCACCCTTTTTTGTTGACATTCGC